>CABMDX010000258.1 GCA_902385025.1 uncultured archaeon
ATCTCCTCGTCCGTGACCCCGACGACGACAATGTTATGCGAATCATGTGCGCCCGATGTGGCCAGAGCTCCGGAGAAGAGAGAAAAGCCCTGCACCAGTGCCGCTGCCACATTTCCCGTGGCCCGGTGCCTTTCCACCACCGCAATCTTCAGGATATCCTGATCGGTATCTGATGCGACATTCCCCTCCCGAATCTTGGGCAAGAGCGAGAGGGCTGCAGTGGTGATCTGGTTAGGAATGATGCCGATGACCCTGGCCAGGCCCTGGCAGGCCTGGATCTCAAACGAGGAACGCTGTAGTCCTTTGATCTTCATGGCATCGATCCTGGGAGCGGGCACTTCTCTGAGCTTTGCCCTAAAGTCGCCGTCCTCGGCTACCAGATTTCCGTCTTTGATGACCTTTGAGACTCGCATGCTCTCCAGGTCCTCCAGCACTGCCAGATCCGCCCGATATCCTGGAGCAATGGCCCCCAGATCCCGTAGGCCGAAGTAGTTTGCTGCATTCAGGGTAGCGATCTGTATCGCCAGAATCGGATCGAGGCCCCCTTCCACTGCCGCCTGGATCATGAAATCGATGTGACCGGCTTTGAGAATATCCGCAGGATGCCGGTCATCCGAGACAAAAAGAAATTGCCTTGCATTCAGAGAGGTGACAAGGGGCAATAGGTCCCTCAAATTCCTGGCAGCGCTGCCCTCCCGAATCATAATATGCATCCCCATGCCAAGCTTCTCCCTGGCCTCTTCGAGGGTTGTGCACTCGTGGTCGCTGCCGATTCCCGCTGCAATGTAGGCTGCAAGGTCCATTCCTTTGAGCATGGGTGCATGCCCGTCTATGCATTTATTCCCGGCCAGCTTTATCTTCCTCAATACCTCAGGGTCCCGGAAAATGACACCCGGATAATTCATAACTTCTGCCAGGCCGAGAACCCTCCCCTCCTGCATCAGCTCTGCCAGATCGTCTGCTCCGAGAACTGCCCCCGAGGTCTCCATATTCGTAGCCGGGACGCATGAAGGGAGCATAACAAAGACATTCAGGGGAAGATCTCGGGAGGAGTCGAGCATGTATCGGATGCCGGCGATGCCGCACAAATTTGCGATCTCGTGGGGGTCGATGATGACGGTTGTTGTTCCTCTGGGCACGACCGCGCGCGTGTACTCGGGTATGGTGACCATGGAGCTCTCAATATGCACATGGCTGTCAATGAACCCTGGGGAGATGATCATGTCATCCAGATCCATGGCAGCTCTTGCGCTGCTGCATTCATAGCCCACGATCCGGCCCCTGTAAATGGCTATATCGCTTCTGCTTATCTCGCCGGACAGGACATTGACCACTCTCGCACCCTCCAGCAGCATGTCAATCTCCTTTTCACCGCGTGCGGCAGCTATCAGCTCTTCGAGAGGTAGCATGCTTTTGTTCTCACCTCAAATCCCTATTTGAATTATATGCTAGGATAGACTTAAATCGCTTGGATCAAACTAACTATAGGTGTGCGAGAAGTGAAGGATATCCTCCTCAAGGTGGCAAAAGCTTATCCCAATGATTCAGCCAGGGGCATCGCCCGCCTGGACCCCAATGCTCTGCTCACGCTGCGCCTCTCCCCCGGAGACATCATAGAGATAGAAGGAAAGAGGCTCACGGCTGCCAAGGTCTGGCGCGCTGACCGGCAGGATTGGTCACAGGATTATATCAGGATAGACGGATTCATCCGCCAGAATGCCGGAGTCGGCATAGGCGACAGAGTGAAGATTCGAAAAGCGAAGTTCTCTGACGCGGAACGAATCGTCCTCGCTCCCCCATCCGGATCGCATATGCATTATGGAGATGAAGCTGCAGACATGATACGCCGCCAGACCCTGAAGAGGCCGCTAGTGGAGGGCGATATCCTCCCAATCATGAGCTCAGGAACCCATCCCTTTGTGGGGCGAATGGAGGCCGTGCCGTTGGTGGTCACGGAAACCCATCCGGAGGGTGTGGTGGTCATCTGCGAGCGAACCGAGATCATGTTGCTCGAAAAGCCCGCCAAAAGCATTCGCTCTGTGAAGGCTACCGGCACCACCTACGAGAATGTGGGCGGCCTGCGCTGCGAGGTTCAGCGGGTCAGAGAGATGATCGAGCTGCCCATGAAGCATCCCGAGGTCTTCTTGAAGCTGGGCATCGAGCCACCCAAGGGCGTTCTGCTCTATGGGCCGCCGGGAACTGGAAAGACCCTCATCGCCAAGGCAGTGGCAAATGAGAGTGGAGCCAATTTCTTTTCTCTGGCAGGGCCAGAGATCATGTCAAAGTATTATGGCGAAAGCGAGCAGAGACTGCGAGAGATCTTCGAGGATGCACAGAAGGCAGCACCTTCCATCATTTTTATCGACGAGATAGACTCCATCGCCCCGAGGCGCGGGGATGTCACTGGCGAGGTGGAGAGGAGGGTTGTGGCCCAGCTCCTGGCCATGATGGACGGCCTGAAGGAACGCGGTCAGGTTGTGGTGATTGGAGCCACAAACCGGGAAGAGGCAATCGATCCTGCTCTCAGGCGGCCTGGCAGATTCGATCGAGAGATAGAGATAGGTGTCCCGGATCGCTCCGGAAGGGTGGAGATCTTGCAGATACACATGCATAGCATGCCCATCGCCGAGGATGTCAACCTGGAGAGCCTGGCGGATCGGACGCATGGCTTTGTGGGAGCGGATGTGAGCGCCCTATGCAAAGAAGCGGCCATGAAAGCTGTACGTCGCTATTTGCCTGACCTGAGCTCTGAGGACGAGATTCCTGCCGAGATCGTGGATAAGATGCTTGTCACGGGCGAGGATTTTGAGGAGGCTCTGAAGGAGATCGAGCCATCTGCCATGCGTGAGGTTTTGGTGGAGGTCCCGCGCGTGAGCTGGAGCGACCTAGGGGGCCTAGGCAATCTGAAGCAGGAACTGGTCGAGGCTATTGAGTGGCCACTGAAGCAGCCACAGAAGTTCCATCAGATGGGCATACGCCCGCCCAAGGGAATCCTGCTCTACGGGCCGCCGGGAACGGGCAAGACCATGATTGCTCAGGCAGTGGCAACGGAGACCAGCGCCAACTTCATCAGCGTGCGTGGGCCGCAAATGCTATCCAAGTGGGTGGGCGAGTCAGAGAAAGCCATTCGCGAGATCTTCAGGAAGGCCAGGCAGGTCTCGCCGGCCATTATTTTCTTTGATGAGCTGGACTCCATTGCACCCATGAGGGGCATGGATGATGGCAGCCATGTTATGGAACGCGTGGTAAACCAGCTTCTTGCGGAGATGGATGGCCTGGAGACGCTGAAGGACGTGGTGGTAATTGCCGCCACCAACCGGCCGGATATCCTGGACCCGGCACTGCTCCGTTCAGGCAGATTTGATCGCTTGCTCCTGATAGGGCCGCCGGATAAGCTGGGAAGGCACGAGATCCTCAAGATTCATACTGCCATGATGCCAAAGGGCGAAGACGTCAATTTAGAGGAGCTGGCAGAGCTGACCGAGGGCTATGTGGGCTCAGAT
>CABMDX010000259.1 GCA_902385025.1 uncultured archaeon
GCGCAGCATCTCGCCCAGGTATGTGGCCTTGAGAGTCATCAGCTCACTGGCAGAGGCAGAGGGCAGATTCTCTATCATACGTCTCGCCACGCGCGCTGATGAGGATATGGAGCTATGCAGCACTTCCTTTGCAGATGCCTGGTTGAGGGATAGGATTGATGTGTCCTGGTAAATGACCCTTCCAAGCTCCTGGAAAGCCTCTATAAAAAGGCTGAAGGCGGAATTATCGGCATCGCAGCGGCCATGCGTTTGTGCGTAGCCGCATCCCCGGCAGCTTCTATCTTTTCCGTACTGGATGCAAAAGGGGCAGGTTTCGGGCCGGGTGGGCAGATGGCCGAGCATTGTGAGGCTGAAAGCACGAGAAAACTTGTGAAGCTCGCCCGGTCCAATCGTCTCCAGGCGCTCGGAGAACAATTCAGCCCAATGGACATGGTCCATGCAGACTGCTCTAATGGCGACCTTTGCTGCATGAAGGGAGGCGAGATTAATATCCCTTGCTGCGCCATTAAGCTCCCTGGCGCGGTCAATCATCTATTTTGACAATTCACTTTTCTTGCTCTCCAGGATCTCAATAAGCTCATTGAGAGTATACTGGTTCATGAGCTCCAGGATTCTGTCCATCTCTTCATAAAATTGTCTCGTCTTGGACAATACAGCACCGATCTTCTCGGCCTCTTCGGCATGATCCTCAAGATTCTTTTCGATTTGATTGAGCGCCTGCAAGATCGAACGCATATCATCCCTTGCTGCAGACAGGATCACCGGCCTCATTGCTTCCGCGTCAGTCTCCAGAGCATAGCGATGCTGCTTATAGCGATGCTGCCTGCCCATTGGGTCCACTACACGAACAACCATGCCAAGGTTTTCGAGATAGTTCATATTGGAGCGCACTGTTGTTTTGCTGTAGCCAGTTTTCTCGACCAGCATGTCAAGGGACAACGGTTCTCCTTCCAGGAAGAGTGTGCCCCGCAGTATCCCCATAGCATCGCTCCATCCATTCTTTTTGGCGGACTTAATACATGCGTCAATAATGGGCTTCTTTAGCGCCAGCATTCCATTATCATTCACAATCATTAGACTTAACGCAAAGCATAAGTATCTTTTGCTAATTCAGTTTTTTTGGTATAATTCGTTTATACTGCGCCATTGCTATAATCTGCTTATAGAGACCGATATTTGCATCTTACAAAAAGCTCTGCCCTGATGGCCTCTGGGGCGGCCGTCGTCTTTGGATTTGCCGCTCGAAATAGCTCTTTGCATAAAGTTAGCATTTCGAGATGGAGTATACACTATCAGGTCGCCTTTGCCCTGCTGCTGGGAAGCACTAATTTATATTTTTTTCGTGTCCACGCAATTCCTCTTTCGAGGACTGCTTCCGCAAGAAGTCGATTGCTCTCTTTCCCTGCTCATAAGACCTCTTGAGCGTGGCAACTCGCTCCAGCAGATATCCCGCCTTGGCTCCGCCCGCAGATAGATCATTTTCGGTTCTTTCAAGAGCCTCGTAAAAAAGCTGGACCTCAATATAAATGGCGTCCAGAATATTTGCCATGATGATTTCGTGATCAATAATCGGTGCGTACAGATGCCTTTTATCTCCCGGTATCACAATGCGCCTGACAAGTCCCAGACTCTCAAGCAAGATCATGTTCGTGCTTACTGTGGACTTACTGTAGCCAGCTTCCGCCACAAGTTCGTCCAGAGACACTGGCCCTCTTGCCAAGATTGCCAAACCCCTGAGAAAACCTGCAGCATCGCTATATCCCCTGATTCTGGCCCACTGGATGCAGGCATTTACAATATGCCTCCGTATATCCCGATTCGAAGCGCCTCCTGTGGTTTCTTCATTCTCCATTTCTTTGATACTCCATTTTGGTTGATGACAATTGGCATTAGATATTCTACTGATGAAAAACGGGCTTGCTCAATCATCCATTGAGGCCAAAGCCATCCATTTTAAGAGTCCTCTCCCACAGCATATCCATAAGAAGAGCATCGATTAACCAGGTCCGAAGATGATCATCACAGCTTGAAAATAAAGGAGGAGGGGGCCTGATGCTCAGCAGGCCTTCTTCTTCTTGCGGTACATGTATCCGCCTGCAGCACATGCGATTATGAGAAGAATCGCCACAGGCAGAATCAGGTTCGTGGAGGCCACCCTGACCATCAGAGGTATCTTCATGCTCTCAGAGATGACCGTATCGCCGTTGATATCGGTATATTTTATCTCGCTGTTGATTCCGTATTCCTTGGGCGTGGCGTCGGCGTCCACATCCAGCCTGAAGACAACCGTTTTTTGCTCTCCTGGCTGCAAGGCGCCAATGAAGGCCTGATCATCGGTGGAGGAGAAAGGCTTGAAGATAGATAGCCTTGCCACTGCATCCCTGATTGGGTCTTCGCCGATATTCTTGTAGGTGGCAGAAATTGGCCCCTTCTTGGCCCCCGCTGAGAGGACTCCGGTGGCGTTCAAGATCTCAAAGTCTGCCTGCTTCTTTACCATGATGACAATCGGCAGAGTCTGGTTAGCCTTCTGATAGACATAAGACTCCCGGAAATTTGCGAGAGTCGGCGAGCTTCCGCTTGTAGCAAGCTCAGAGGCATAGACCCTGACATTGTCCTGATAGTCATAAGACGTCTTCAGCTTCAGAATATATTTTCCGGCAGGGGCATGCTCTCCGATCTTTAACGTGAACTTCAGGGGCGCCATTGTCCTGTCTCCGGATTTGAGGGACTGGACCACCTGATCGCCTGACTTTACCTCGATCTGCTGATTATCTGAATCCAGGCTGGCAGTGATCCCCAAAGCCGTGGGCTTCTTATACTCTTCCTGCAGCTCGGCACTTGCCAGGGCGAATTCTTTGGGATTCTGAGGAGTCAGATCTTCCTTGAAGCCGATGATCCTTCCATAGTTGGTCAGATCCAAATATAACGCTACGGTATCTCCGCGCTCAAATTCATCTGTACCTGAAACACTGGCAGAGATATCCGGACCACCGTACATGGTATAGTAATTGTCTCCACCCAGCTCATAAGGTATGTAAGTGTTCTGAGCATATCCCAAAGCCATAAGCATCAACATGCTAGCCAATGCCATGGCGAACTTAATTTTCATTGACTTTTCTCCGTGATTGAATATTGATTAGCCCAATTGCTTTCTTAAGCTCCCCTTTAGCGTTCTCCATCATTTCACGCTGAATTTCCATGCGAATCATCAGAACCACAAATACCGTGAAGGTGGTGACGAGGGCAAAGACAATTGATAGCACGGTCACAAGTCCGAAGTTGCTGATGATGTTGAAGGGAGATGACATCAGAGCGGCAAACCCGAAGACGACCGTCGCCCCCGAGGCCACCAGAGCGGAACCTATGCGGCTCGCAGTGATCTTCAGCGCCTCATACGGATCTCCGACATTGCTCAGCTCCTCATAGAAGCGCTCCATCATCAATATGGCATATTCCGAGCCCACTCCCAGGACCAGAGCACCCAAAGTGGCTGTGAGGGGTGTGTACTTCAGTCCACCAAAATACATAACCCCACCCATCCACCCTATGACTACCAGCATGGGCAGCACTGGCAGCAGGGCTTTGATCAGGTCACGATAAATTATCAGGATCAGTATGAAGATCATGACCAGACCTAATAGCGACATCTCCACCCTGCCTGATGTCAGTGCATCCAGGACGGTGGTCATCAGCACTGGTTGGCCTGTTATCCTGACCGAGACGCCGGGCGGCGGAGTCATCCAGGCCAGGTCGTCTTCGTACGATTTGATGAGCCGATTCATGCCTTCC
>CABMDX010000260.1 GCA_902385025.1 uncultured archaeon
GAGTGCATTCTTTGCTGAAGACTTAAGAGAGATGATAGCAGACGCAAAGCCCACAGGATGCCGAATAGACGTAAAATGCAGCGCGCTATTGCCCGAGCAGGTCTTGAATCTAAAGATCCCCATGATCAAAGGAGGCAGCAGCCCGAAGGAAAAGAAGGAGCGGTACAAAAGATATCTGCAGCCTCACGCACTTGATCCGAGAAAAGTGACGGAGATTGATGCGCTGGAGGTCTATTATCCAGGCGGAATCGCCGGTTTCCTGGACAATTGCCTTGGCGCAAAAGTATTATAATGAACTCAAACGATGCAGATGAATATGACTGATGTTCCTGATATCCCGCTGGAACAGATCCAGCAGCGGGTAGTGGCCATGTGGATGGGAAGCTTCTACGGCAGCAGCGGCTATGTGGCCCGCAAGCTGGGCAAGAAGGGAGTGCGCGAGTTTCAGGACATTGGTGCCCGCCAGGTGGCGGCCACCTTCAAGCAACTGGGCTTAAGCGAGCCCATCGATGTGGCCCTGGCGATGGCCACAAATGATAAGAACCTCTTCGGAAGCGTTGTTGAGGTGATTGAGGGAGATGGCTTTGTGGAGATCAAACGCCATCGCTGTGGGCTGCTGGAGGGCGCGAAATCCTTTGCCCGCGTGGGAGCCAGCCTGATCGCCAAAGAGCATTGCAGGACCTGCGTGGAAAGCCACTGGCAAAAGGTCTTCTCAGACCTGAAGATGAAGCTTGAGGTGGAAAATACCGAAGAGGGCTGCGCCATGAGGATCTCGAAGCATTAGCCGTCGCTATCGATTTTCATTTTCAATTGATTATCCATCGGAATTGCCAAATTCATCTTCAATCTCGGTTTTCTTGATTTTAAGCTCTTCGCTATTAAAGGCTTCATTTCGGCTCTGGACTATAGATTGCCGGAACAGTTCGAAATAGAGGTTGCCTTAAATGCCATTGCTTAGCCGACTGTCTACTATCATTTTTGCAGTCCAAAAGTTCGCTAACCCAAAAATTTATAACATTTAATGGTGTATATTAACACAGAGGAGGAATAGAGTTGAGACTTATTCTAACAATTGCTGCCATCATGCTAATAATAGGATTTGCACAGGCAGCTACTCTAACTGTTTGTGAAAACGGATGCAATTACACAAGCATTCAGGCTGCTATTTATGCCGCAAAACTCAATGACACAATTGAGCTGTACAGTGGCGTATATGACGGGAGCGCAATGCTGACCAAGGAACTGAAATTCGTTGGCAAAGATACAGGCAGCGGGGAACCTATTGTTAAAGGAGATCTATATACCTCTGGCCATAGATATTCTCTAAAGGGCTTTGGTTTCAATGCAGTTAAAATATATCCGTCCTCGTATTCAGAAGATAAGGACTCACTATACTACTGGATAGGTAAAGCAAACGAATATCATTCTGCAAAATCCAATTCTAAGGCCGTGGAAGCTATATCCAATGCATTAAAAATAGATCCTCAAAATGTAGTGGCTTGGAATCGAAAAGGCATATATTTGGATGCACAAGGCAGAAGAGAAGAGGCTGTGGAATGTTATGATAATGCTCTCAAGATAGACCCATCATACGCCCCCTCATTGGGCAACAAAGGAGCTGATTTGTACAACTTGGGAAATTATGAGGAAGCCGTATCTTACGTCGACAAGGCAAACAGCGCAGACCCGAGATCTCTGTTTTACTATTCCACAAAGGCCTTAGCATTAATGAAGATGGCCAAATTTGATGATGCTCTGACGACAATCGATGCCGCAATCATGCAGCAGCCACGAAATGCCGACTATTGGAATACAAAAAGCACTATTCTGTTCTCATATGGCAAATATGAAGAATCCCTTGCGGCAATTGATAAATCACTGGACATAAATCCATCGCAAAGCGGGGTGTGGCAAAGCAAAGGTCTGGTCCTTCAGACAATGGGACGCAACACGGAAGCTGATTCTGCCTTTGCCAAGGCCAGCGATCTGGGGTATGTAGGCTAATTCCAGCTCATAAAAAAAGGTCCGCATACCTTTTTTTGGCTCTTCGCTATTTGCAGGTGGCCTTGGTTACAATGCACTGAAACGATTGTTAGAGCACCCTCTGTGGTTAAGAGGTCGTTTGCCACTAGTCATAAATGGTCACAGACTGCCACCACATCAGTCACAGAGGACACAGAGCTGGCACAGAGGCCTCGAATATTCCATTACCCACATAGAATTAGCAAGGAGCCCCTTCTTTAGATCCATATTATGATCCATATTGTATTCTTGAGGAGCTGCGGCCAATAGTTTCCGTAGCAACATAGCTGCCGATTGTGCGCGGCACTTTATATGTGTCTTCTCACTCACCTCTGCTCGTCCCTGCCGGGAATCCGCGTCTCCAAGATAAGGAGACGCCTGGGCACTGCAGCCTGATCGCTCAGGAAGAGCACTCTAAAACCAGGATCGAGCATGATATTCCTTGAGCAAATCCAGATAGATATGGGATTCTGAATTTGCTGGCGACTTCACAGAAAGGAAAAAAATTGGTCTTATGGCATTTTTCAAATATCACATGAATGTAATTCTCTTAAATCGCCATCAATAGCTATAAATTCGTGGGGAAATTATAAAATTTGAACTCATTTTGCCCTATGGCCAAGCCAGGGAAGCAAATTGGGAATAGACTCTTGATGCATACAGATCATTGCAAAAACTATTTATTGGGACTTGAGGAATAAATATTGTGAATCCGCCATACGATTTTCTCCAGCCGCTGGGCAGGCTGATGGAGGCGTACCACAAATTCGAAAGAACGATATGGCTCCTTAACGCAGCGATTATCTCAATCGCAGCTTATATCCTGATAGAGCTCATAGGCATTCCGGCCTTTATGCATTTTTATTGGCAGGATTCCTTAATTATATCTCATTTGCCCATAATTTTTTCAGCAATCATTGGCTTTGCGTGCGCTTCATTTTTAAAGAAACGGAAGACAATGGATTTATTCCCACTTCTGGGATCTGAGCTCTCAGAAAAGGCCAGGACGGCCTATGACAACCAGGACACAGAGAATCTTCCCATGGAACGCCTGGCCCAGGAGCTGAAAGTGAGCCTTTCTGCAATTAAGCCCGCCCAGATTCTAAATCAGAGGCAAATACGAACCAGAGCCACTGTGGCAGTCCTATTATTAATCATCACCATCTTCATAGCCCAGAGTCAGATCAGCATGGATATAACTCCGACTGATTTTCAATCAATATCCGATCTGAAAGACAGGGCCCTTGGAGCTTTTGAGAAGGAAAAGACCACCCAAAGTAGCTCGAGCAATCTTACAGGAAACCTCTTCGGCAATCCATCTCTGGCAGTCTTAAGCGAGAATAAACTGGATCTGGAGCTTTACCCAGGAACCGGCACAGGCTCTCTGGCAAGGAATACCGAGCCGGTGCAGAGAGCGTTTCAGCCATCCCCGACGGGAGAGGCATCGGCGGTCTCATCCGAACTTTATATTGAGAGCCTTCCGCCGGAGAATAGAGAGATAATTAAGAACTATTTTACGGCGTTAAGCATGAGCAACTTTTGATTCAATTGCAGAGAAAAAATGGGACCCCGATAAGAGAATTTTGCGGGCGCTGCAATCCGGAAGCTCCAAGCCTGCACAGGCGCATCCTCTTTTTTCACATGAAAAACATCAGGAAATCAGGATGGGATGGTCATCCACATCCCTCCTTTAAACCTTTTTCTACCAAGTATCCTGCCCGACTTAATGTCTTTATCATCTCGTCGAGATCCATCATATTTA
>CABMDX010000261.1 GCA_902385025.1 uncultured archaeon
CATAGCTCTGATGTCACTGTCCTTTTTGACTCTGATATATACAAATAGACCAGAATTATGGATAGCAAGCTTAACCATATTCATCTGTGGATTCGATCTGCTTTTAAGATCGGCGGGAGTCCATGAAGAGAAGTTGCCCGCTCTGGCTCTCGGTAGTTCATTTTACGCTATTTTTTATATATTTTATCTCAATGTTCCGTTCATCTGGGAGTCCATCATATCTATATCACATGAACTTTCGGCATTTTTAGGCAGAATAGCAGGCATTCCCATAACATTTGGTCCTACTATCAGCAGTTTATTAATACTCCTGACCTTCTTCTGCTATGCAGTCTCTTTTTTTATATTCTCAGAAAAGAGACTATTTCTGAGGGCATTAATTGCGATCCTGACAGGACTGACTCTGACATATGCTGCCTATTTCCTGATCACAATTCAGAGCTGGGCGACGGCAGACAAATTTATGGATCGCACTTATCTGGTCTTTTTGGTGCTCATAATACCCTTCCTGATATTTTCATGGAGAATTAGAGTTAAATCTGCAGACCTGGGTTCATGGATCCCTTCTTTTGCACAGATGGGGATTTTGGCTGCGCTTCTATTCACCATAATATTAATATCTATTTTTCCATATTTTTATAATGGGGAACTGGGCAAAGCGGTAATCTACGAAAGGGACAGTGAAATGGGCTTTGAAATTCCACACTTTCCCCAGGCAAACCAATCCTTTGCGCCGGATGATGGCTTTTCGGTTGGTGCCATAAAGCTGTATTTGCAGAATATCGGCGGCACAGTAGAGGAGCTGAACTCTACCAATCCCCATAACCTTGAAGACGCCCTTAAGGATGCCCGTATCCTCGTACTGATGAATCTCAAAAAGGCATTTTCATACACCGAGCAGGAGAGCATTAAAGAATTTGTCAAAAATGGAGGCGGCCTCCTCGTCTTCGGAGAGCATACCTCGATGTTCGCCCAGGACCAGGATTTTGCAGTGGGAAGGGATTATCTGAATGATGTGCTCGCTCCCACAGGAATTCGAATCAATCCGGACACCGCAGACTATATCCCCGAGCACTGGCAGTATGCCGCCTCAGCCTTGCCTCATATGGTCACCAGAGACCTGGGTTTTGAGATAACCACTTCCTCCGTGGGCGCCTCCCTGAATATAAGCGGCAAGGCAAGGCCTCTGATCATCGGACGGTATGCCTATTCAGATAAATCCAATCTAACCGCTCCAGGACACCTTGGAGACAGGTTTTACGAGCGGGACGAAACACTGGGCGATCTGGTCATTGCGGCATGCGATACATACGGTAAGGGCAAAGTGCTGGTATTCGGGGACACATCCTATGCATTCAATAGCGAATTGCCACTGAGATACAATTTGATCTACAACTCTTTTGCATGGCTCCGGAGCCGTGAGGCAGATTACGCAGCCGGTCTTTCCTGGGTGTCCTTCTTCCTTCTTTTTGCCATTGCGGCCTATATTCTCGTTTTTTGCAATGTTATCGGAAAAAATAGGCCGAAGATAACCCTTCTATTCCTGACAATGGTCGCTATAGTGCTGGTAGTCTCTCTGATATTCTCTGCAAGCATAAACGGGGCTATGGCCGCCGCCCCTCAAGAATCAAAAGCCATTGTGGCCTGGATAGATCACACTCATCTGAACCAGTTCAATTTGGAAAACTATCAGGACGACGGCATCGCAGGACTCACAATTAATCTCTTCAGAAATGGCTTCCTGCCTCAGCTCCAGGATAGCGAAGACGGCATTCCTGATATCCGTAAAGGGGCAGTCTCGATCATAATAGCTCCAAACAGGCATTATACATCGAAAGATGCCACCAAATACACGGAATTCGTCGAGTCTGGCGGTTTATTGATCATCAGCGCAGGTCATAAGAGCGCAATTCCACTTGATTCGATTTTGAGGGCTTTCGACCTCCAGATCAGCGACCTTCCCCTGGGCTCTCCACCCTGGATCATCGAGACGCATGCGACCAATGGGGAGGCAATAGTCTCTCAGGGAAATCTAAAAAAATATTGGCATAAGCCCAAATTCATGGAAGCATATCCAGTCATGGCAAAGGGTGATTATAAGCCACTAGCCTGGATGCGCTATAATGGCGAGACCTATAACCTGATATTGCAGAAAGAAGTGGGCCAGGGCAGTGTAATCCTGATTGGAGATTCGAGATTTCTTCTTAACGAAAATCTTGAATATCTATCAGAGGGTGAAGGAAGAGAGACGCGTGAGCAGTATCAGCTCCAGTGGCTTGGAAATATAGAGCTTCTCCGGAAGATTCTGACCGGGCAAAATGTTGGGAGAGTATGAGACAATTCTTATGGCTGGCACTGATCCCGCTGGCGGCATTCTGGCTGTTCTCGGTTGATGTTTACGGCGAGGCACAGAGCTTTGTCCCGGGCATTTCATGCATTCTTTTAGGGGTGATAATTTCCATTTTGGCCTTCTGGAGAAGCGACGCTGCCTTCGACAGGAAATACGGGGCCATTTTGCTCCCGCTTCTCCTCTCCTGCTGGGCGATTCCCTACCCCTACAATGCAGGCCTCATAATCTGCTCTTTGGGGGCCTTAATTGCCCTGGCCGCGCCCGGACTATGCACGATCTGGATCGCAGCTATTTTTTCAGGGACCATCCTTATCCTGGAATCTCTCGCCCTATCCATCTACTATATGCTGGCACCAAATTATCACCTGGCGAGCGGGCTTGCCTCAAGCATAGCATACATCCTGAGCCTTTCAGGCCTTGAGGCTGCGCCAAACGCGGAGATGGTCTTTATCCTCTCGCAAGGAAATGTATTCCCCTTTACAGTAACCCTTGAGAAGCTTGGCTTTTATCCCTGGATCTTGATATATGCCGGATCACTATTAATAATATTCATAATATCGCAAACATTTTCTTCTTTCTTGAAGCGCGCAATTTTCGTGCTTGTTGCCAGCATTATCTATCTCTTGCTCAGGTATGTGGCACTCGTCCATATCTTCTTCTCAAGAGATTTGCCGGAATTTGCCAGCGGAAGGATGGATATCTTCACGGATCCCTGGTGGCTGATTGCAAGCTTTGCGCCTCTGGTGCTATTGCTCGCATGCTGCAAACTTCCGTGCAGTCTGAGGCAGGATTTCCGTCTGTCTGCGGACCCGAGGTATGCCTATGCCCTGGCTGCAGTTTTGTTGAGCGTCTTCTGTCTGACATCATCTGCTCTCTTTCTGGATATAGGGACAGAAAAGGATGGCAGAGTTTTGGTGGATGAGATCCATTCCAAATGGGAGTTCTCCACGCTCAAGCTTGACCGGAATTGGTATGGGGAAAATTCCACTTACAATTCCTACAGCATGATAGAATGGCTCAAGGACAACTACCATGTGGACAGGATAGTAAGCCGGTCTTATGAGGACTGGAAGGTTTCGGGAGCTTCGAAAATAGTCCCGGATATTGTATCAGATAGCATCACCTATGATATTCTAAAGAATTATGATATCCTGATAATCAAGACCCCATCTGCCTTTGGACCGGCAGAAATCGATGCAGTATCCAGGTTCGTCGAGAACGGCGGAGGGCTGTTCCTCATTGGCGATCACACCAACTTTGCCGGCACTGGCACGAATCTGAATCAAATATCAAGGAAGTTCGGAATAGAATTTGGATTCGACGCAGTCAACACAATCAATGGTACTCTGTTCTACTACAGGCGCGGGGAGCTGCTCCATCCGGTCATCAAATACATGCCGAACCTGGACTTCATGACAGGCTGCAGCCTCAAGACCCATCTTGATGGAGAGAGCGTAATCCTTGGCTTGGGACTTCGCTCCGATCCCGGCGAGTTCGCCTCTGTCGGCTTCTTCAGAGAGACAAGGGAAAACGATCA
>CABMDX010000262.1 GCA_902385025.1 uncultured archaeon
AATTATGGGATCGATTACTACATATATTTATTCTAAAAAGATGTGTTCGATGAAAGCAGGGAGCAAAAGATGGGAACGATGCTCCTGTGCTTCCTAATTCACAGGCACGGCAAAAAAAGTTAACAATGCAAGAGATCTCATTTCGCCAGAATCCTCTGCATCAGAGTCATGATTCCGGGCCTTTTTCCTTTTGCCGCACCCATTTGCTGGCCTGCATTATCCAATCCAAGAGATCCCATCATCTCCTGATTGAAGCGATCTCCGATCTCGTCGAAGATCCTCTTGTAGGCCTTGCAATGAGGATCGACGCTGTTAATCTCTCCATTGGTAGGTGCCATGGCATTGTATGGGCATCCTCCCCGACAGTAACGGATATGCTTGCAGCTCTTGCATTCCCGGTCAACGAACTCCTTAAATTGATTCATGCGCACTCCTGCAGGCGAGGCGGCAAGATCCTCCTTGCTCGGATGGTCGCGGACGCTTCCCATCTTCCACTCAGGCATTCCTACAAAGCGGTAGCAAGGGTAAATGCTCCCGTCCGGGCCTACTGCAAAGGTATTCTCCATGCAGTCCACGAAGGTGCAGACCGTGCCCCTTCCGGTGAATACACAGCGACAGTAGTCGTTGATGTTCCGGACTTCAATCTCGCTCATGTTCTCCAGATACCTGTCCAGGAGATAGATCAGCAGCTCTCCAAACTCCTCTGGAGAGAGAGCCCATCTGTCCGGCTCGTCGCTGCGAAGCGATGGCAGGGCGGGATGCAGCTTGAGCGTCAGGCCGTTCTCCCGGAAATAATTGAAGATATCCTCTTTGAATTTGACAGAATAAGATGTGAAGGTGCAGATGAATTGCACATTCAGACCATGCGCCAGGGCCAGCTTGTAGCCTTGCATGGTTTTTTCATAGTAGCCAGCCGAGCGCTGATAGTCATTGAGCTCCATTGGTCCGTCAAGGCTGGAGCCGATGGGGATCTTGTACTCTGCCAGAACGTCTGCCAGCTCTGGGGTCAGTTTCCAGAGGTTGGTCTGCAGAGCAAAGTTGGGACTCAATTTCGTCAGCTCGTTGGTCAATAGGGGAAGAGTCTCTCGATAGAAGTCGGCACCTGCAAGCAGCGGCTCTCCGCCGTGAAATGTGAAGGTAACGGGATCATCACGAAAATCCTTGAGCCATAAAACGATCTCCTTTACAGTATCAATGCTCATGATGGGAGACCCAACCTCAGAACTCCAGCAGTAGCTGCACTTGGAAGGACAGCCCAGAGTTGGGATGATCATGACATGAAAAGGCCTCTTTTGCTTTCGTTTCATCATTTTTAGTCCTCTCTAAAACACCAATGGTCTTTTTGGTTGTAGATCAATTTTATTTAATATGCTATGCTGGATGCAATGGACTTTCTTTGTTCCTTGACAAAAGCTCTTGCAGGTCAAAAATAATAATGCTTCGGCGGAAACTCTCCTCCGGGAGCGGCTTGACAAGGGTAGCTAGACACCCAGGGCATTTATGGCCTCGATCAATTCCGTGAAAGCCTCGACTTCAGTGTCCAGCACTTCCTGATGCGTCATGGAGATGCTCATCTCTCCGTCCACAGTGAGCCTCTCCGGTCCGCGGACCACCATCCGGTCCCGGCCATCCATCCCAAGAACTTTTTTTATTTCCTTATCATGGGCCAGGGTACGCCCTGGAATGATGACCGTATCCTTGATATCATTCTTGTCCAAATCCAAAAAGTCCTGGATAGTGATCAGGCAGCCCACGTCCTTCTTGGTCGCCAGCACGTTTACTTTATTATCTCCAATCTTATCAAATATGGCCTTGATCAGTGGCTGGGCCACGCTGCTGGTGACGATCGTAGCTCCCCGTCGCAGAGCCGGGAGGCGCCTCGTCTCTTCCGGGTACCGGGCCAGAGCAAAGGGCGCACCGGTCTCTGGATCCCAGAGAGGAGTTCCGGTTATCCGTAACCTGTAGCGCTTTGACGACTCGGTCACAATTTTCTCGAATTCCTCGACGCTGTGGGGCAAAATGCCCGGAATTATGGGCTCATTTCCCAGGATTAATCCCTGCTCACGGCAATTGGCAAATCTCATCAGGATCAAACCCTTCGCCCCCATCTTTTCCAGGTCGCTGCAGGTCTTCTCCAGCTCCGGGCCGTCGTTGACGCCTGGGATGAGCACTGCTGCGCAGTAAACATTGCAGTTTTCGCAGAATATCTTGAGATTGGAGAGTGCGACCTCGGGCTTTTTGTCGCCCATATATTTGTGGCGAAGCTCTGGCCTGGTGGAGAATACGGTGAAAGTGACCTCATTTACACCTGCATCGATCAGAGGTCGGGCGTCGGTTTCAGTCTTGAAACCCTTTCCGCTGGTGTAGCCCAGGGAAACGGGTACGATTCCCTGACCTACCATCTGGGTCAGTTGCAGGAGGTCCGGATAGCAGCTCAGGTCCCCGCCGCCGCTTATGGTGACCTTGTCTGGTATTTCGCCGCCGCATTTGCTGGCCACTTCGAACAAAACGGTCTCAAGCGGCTTGAAGCCAGGATAGCCCTCTACGATGGCTCGTGAACAGTAATCGCAGCCCTTCTTAAAGGGCATGCAGTACCTGCAACCGAAGGGCTCTATCGCCTTTACTCCTTTAAAATAGCAGTAGCTGCAAAAGCCCTTGCAGTCCAGGCCCGGCCTTCCTCCCACATCGGCAAGTATCTCCATGAAGATTATTCTGGCTCTGGCAGAGGGTAAATCGGTTTTGCAGTCAGGAGCAGCGATATATACAAACGCGACCCATCCTGCGATTCGATTGCTTTGCGGGGTGAAGAAGCGTGCTCTATATTATTGTCATATTATATATATTTATTGTGATAATCTTTTTATTCCACTATAAGATTGCCTTTGAGCTAGGAAAACGATATATACCTCCTCGAATACATAACTAAGTTAAAGTAATAAATAATTGCCAGCGAAATGCTCAACAATCAGACCTGCAGAGGGAAAGGCCGGTGAACAGGGGGTAGCCATTGTACATCAAAGAGGTTGAACTCAAGAACTTTAAGTCCTTTGGCAAAAGCATCAGGGTACCTCTGAAGAACGATTTTGTAACCGTTACGGGGCCTAACGGCAGCGGAAAATCCAATATCGTAGATGCTCTTCTCTTTGCTTTATGCCTTTCCAGCTCGCGAGCTATGCGCGCGGAGAGGCTGCCCGACCTCATTTACAAGGGTGAGAATGGCAAGAATCCTGACTATGCCCAGGTAACAGTCCGGCTGGATAACACCAGCAGACTCTTTCCGCTGGACCTGGATCTCATAGAGGTTTCGAGAAAGATCAAAATTCATAACGACAAGTATGCATCTTCTTATTATTTTAATGGAAAGAGCTGCGGCCAGGCCGAGCTATTGGATCTTCTATCAAAGGCGGGCATAACTCCGGAGAGCTACAACATCGTCATGCAGGGCGATGTGACGCGCATCATTGAGATGACGCCCGTAGAGCGGCGCAAGATCATAGACGAGATAGCAGGTGTTGCCGAGTTCGACGAGAAGAAGAAGAAGGCCATGGATGAGCCTGATGTGGTGCGTGAGCGCATTGGCCGGGTAGATGTGATTTTAGAAGAGGTGGGCGCGCAGCTTGCAAAATTGAAGGCTGAGCGAGATAGGGCCCATGCCTACCAGGCGCATCGAGAAGAGAAAAAGAGAGCGGAGGCTTTTCTGCTCCTGGCAAAGCTCATGGAGGCATCCTCGGAGCTTGCCGGGCTGAAGGAGGAGGTGGCGCTTCTTCTGGCCAGGAATGAGGCAACAGCAGAGCGCTCAGGGGCAAAAAAGGCGGAGCTTGCCCTCCTGGATGAGAAGCTGAAATCCCTGAGCAATGAGATCAACCACAAGGGCGAAGAAGAGCAGATCCGGGTTATGCGGCATATTGAGGAGCTAAAAGGCGAGATTGCCCGCGAGTCCGGCCGCATAGAGATGACAGAAAAGGCCTCGGCAGAAGCTGACAGCCAGCAGAAGAGCTGCTTTATTCAAATTGAAAACCTCAAGGCGGAGCTTCTGGGGCTGGCGGAAAAGGTCAGAGACGCGAGCCTCAGAGGTGCGAGTCTGCGAGGCGAACTGGACGATCAGATGGAGCTTCTGGCCGCGGCCAAAGGAAGTCTGGAAAGGGCCGATGCGAAGTATTCCCTGCTGCGAGATGATCTGGCCGGAGCAAGGCAGCTCCGCGAGGACGCAAAATCAAAATTAGGGGACCTGATACGGGAGAGAGATCGGCTGCTTGATGCTGCAAGACGCGGCGGCCTGGAGCGGGAGGAGCTCTCTCTTGGCATCAAAGAGGCCATGGACTCCCTGGCTGGCCTCGACCATGAAGCGGAGCAGCTTAAGAGAGATGTGGCGGCTCAAAATGTATTGGCCATGGAGATGGAGCAGGACAAAGACGACCTGGAGGGTTCACAGATCCGCCTGCGCCGGGAGATCTCAGAGGCAGAAAGGGAGATGCAGCGTCTGCAGAGCGATTTTGCCCGGGCGGATGGGCGCCTGAGGGCTGCAGAGGACAGGTCCGGCTACAGCCGGGCAGTGGAAGCCATACGCTCTGCCATGAAGAAGCAGATGCTGCAAGGCCTCTTTGGGACCATTGCAGAGCTGGGCAACGTGGAATCGCGCTATTCTGCCGCTCTGGAGGTAGCTGCAGGCGCGCGGCTGCAGAGCATTGTGGCTGCGACCGATGCGGATGCAGCCCATGCCATTGAGTACCTGAAGAGATCGCAGATCGGGAGGGCCACCTTTTTGCCTTTGAACAAGTTGGATCGCGGCAATCTCCCTTCCAAGCCGAATCATCAGGGTGTAGTGGACTATGCACTGGACCTGGTGGACTATGAGCCCAAATTCCTGCCTGCATTCTGGTATGTCTTTCGGGATACCCTTGTGGTCGAGAGTCTCACCGTTGCCCGTGCGCTCATGGGCAGATACCGCATGGTCACTCTGGAAGGAGATCTCGTAGAGAAGACCGGAGCCATGACAGGCGGGCACTACCGCTCCAAGATGAAGTTCGCCGCAGAAGAGAGCAAGAAGCTGATGGAGCTCTCGGAGAAGATCGCCACAGCCGAGGCTGGACGCAGCGCGCGGCTTGACAGGCTGGACGGAATCGAGGCGCAGATATCTCGATTAGCTCGGGAAGTGGAAGAGCTGAACAAGGCCATATCCAAGAAGACCTTCCAGCTCGATGAAATTGCCGCTTCAAGGCCGCGCCTGGAGAAGTCCATCCAGGAGAAGAGAGAGCGCCTGGTGCAGATGGAGGCGGAGTCCTCCGGCTTCAAGGAAGAGCTGGATCTTCTTGAGGTCGAGATCAGGAAATCTGAGGAGGCACTGGCCTGCCAGCAGGGAAAAATCGAGAAAGTTGAGGGCGAGCTGAAGGGCTCAGAGATTCCAGAGCTGAACAGGAAGGCAGATGCAGCCGCGGCTGAGATCAAACGCCTGGAAGATCGACTGAACGGAATCGATGCCGAGATTCTCAAAGACAAGATCAGGGAGGAGAGCAATCAGGAGAGGCTCAGGGAGCTTGTCCTTCGCAGGGAGGCATTGGATCGAGAGAAGGCCGAGGCACAGGAGCTAAAAGATGCCGCGACAGCGCATATCCTGGAATTGCAGGGAGAGCTTACAATCTCGCTCGAAAGAGAGTCCCAGATCGAGAACGAGCTTTCCGGCCTGAAGGGCGAGCGTGGAGGGCTGGTGGACAGGACTATCGCCCTGCAAAGGGAGATCGATCAGGCGGAGCGGGAAAAGGACAGACTGGATGCCCGCTTAACTGCTGCTAATGGCGCAATGGAGGCGGTGCAGACGAAGGTGGATGCCCTGCGCACGGAGATAGAGGCCTGCGGAGTCGACTCCAGCCAGGAGCCGCCTCCGGTTGAGACGGTGGCAGAGAAGATCCGGGCTCTGGAAGAGGCCATGAGGAACCTGGAGCCTGTTAATATGCTGGCCATTGAGGAATATGAGCATGTTAAGATGCGACACGATATCCTGCAGCAGAGGAGGACCACTCTCTCCGATGAGCGCGAGGCGATCATCGACAAGCTCGAGAAGTATGACCAGATGAAGAAAGAGGCATTCCTGGCCAGCTTCACAGAGATCAATAAGAACTTCAAGCTGATCTTCCAGGAGCTGTCCAGAGGTGACGGCGACCTGATACTGGAAAATCCCGAAGATCCGCTGACGGCAGGCATGACCATCAAGGCCCGGCCTGCAGGAAAACCCTTCCACCGCCTGGAGGCCATGTCTGGCGGAGAGAAGAGCCTGACTGCCCTATCCTTCATCTTCTCGATTCAGATGTTCCGGCCTGCGCCTTTCTATGCCATGGACGAGATCGATATGTTCCTGGATGGGGCTAATGTTGAGCGTGTGGCGAGACTGATCAAGAAAATATCGAGTAAAGCGCAATTCATAGTGGTATCTCTGAGAAAGCCCATGATTTTGCAGTCCAGGTACACTTTGGGCGTGACCATGCAGGAAAACAATCTCTCCACGGTGACCGGAATATGCACCAGCTAGAGGGGCGGCAATGACGAAAGATCCATCCATAATCGATCCATCACCAACCACAGATCCATCGTCCATCGAGGCTACAGGCAACACCACCCCTGCTGACGCGAGGAAAGAGCAGCCCAACTTTGATTTCGGCGAGCCTGCTGAGGTGCTCGTAGAGCTTGCTCGTCGCGGAGATATCGACCCCTGGGATATCGACATTGCCAGCGCCACCGAGAAGTTCCTGCTGTATATCGACTCATTGGAGAAGCGAGACCTTCGAATACCTGCCAGGACCCTGCTTTATGCCAGCATCCTCTTGCGCATGAAGTCCGATTCCATGGAAGAGCAGAAGGAGGAGGAGCCCGAGCCAGAAGCGGAGGAATTGGCGTTTGAGGAAGAGGAAGAGATCGACAGCCTTCCCAGGCCGCCGGTGAGGAGGCACACCAAGAGGCCGGTTACACTGGACGAGCTGATCCAGGAGCTAAAGAAGGCAGAGATGGTGGGCCGCAGAAAGGCCATGCGGGACAGATGGCCGACAACGGAGGAAAAGTCCCTGGATCTGTCTCATGATGAAGGGATCGAAGAACGAATTCAGGCACTGGAACCAATCCTGGATGATATGTTCATGACCCATAAGAAGCTGACCTTCAGAGATATAAACGGCAAAAACGGCAGAGTCGAGGACAATGTCACGAATTATGTCTCACTTCTATTCATGGCCCATAGGAAGCAGCTATGGCTGGAGCAGGAGGAGATCTTCGGGGAGCTTTTTGTGAGCAGGCACCCGTGATAAATCTCAAATAATGTTTATATTGTTTTTATTATTGTTCCTGATTTATTCTGCTTCGAAATCAAATTAGTATTCGTAGTATTAATAATTGTCTTAATGTGATCCAATATCTAGATGAGATCGCATTATAAGTTATCTTTCAAAAATTATCATTCAAAAATTGCATCAGAGAATAGATTTATATTGATTGATGTCATTTAGAATAATTAATGTTGTGAGACAGGGATTAGGTTTGATGTGCAGGGATTATGATTCTCAATAAATTGAGCTCTAAAGAAAAACGGTTGTCATTTAATTCTCATAATATATTATTAGCATTGCTCACAATTTTTTTCCTATGCAGCCTGGTGCAGGTCGATTCAGTTGCCAGAGATAACCGGAGCCATTGCGATAATCCCCGGATTTATTGGACCTGGGGGGTTGATAATATGGAAAAAGATGGCCTGTATCCAATTGCTGTGGATTATGTGACAAGCAAAAATAAAGAATCCTGTCTTCGAGACGGCGCCAAGAATGACCTCATTGTTCCCGAAGAATGTGTAGGCAAAAATGTTATAGTGAGATTAGTACCAGCTTCGGGGGTTTTTAAGATAAGGGGCAGTTTTGAGCATACTTTGCATCCATCTTACGATGACTATTCCACATCGTGGGACGTACAGCCGCAAGAAGCAGGAAAGCGCAAGAAGATTACCTTTGAATATAGTTTCGCAGATTCACCAATCGGCTGGAAGGCAGACTGCTGTTATATAAATGTAATTGGTTATTGACTTCCATTTTGACTTAGAGGAGATGAAAATGAATAAGATATCTTGCACTGTGATATGCCTGATTGGCCTCGTAATGATTCTATGCATGGATGGATTGGGTGCAGGCACAGCAACTATAACGACGCTGAATAATTGTCATGGCAGCTATTTCAGCACTATAGGCGGTTATAAAGCATCTGATGGAAATATATTCCTTGTAGTGGGTCTGGATATCAGCTACTCCGGATCGGATACCTTCTCAGTAGATCCAAGTTTCTTCTCGGCAACAATTAATAATTTTGACTGGAAGAGTTCACCCGCCACATATGATCTATCGGCCATAGGTCTGAACAGGCTGCCCACTGGAACTTTAAGAAATGGCGGCAAAGCCACAGGATATGTTGCCTATGAGGTTCCGGGTTCCCGCGATAGCTTTAGAATCGTTTATACTGGCTGGGATAGCGTACAGCCCAGCTATCGATGCGGCTAGATTCATTTATCTAAACTCAAATCTTTTTTGGAGATAGACTTGAATATGAAATTCATCCTCCTCATTTTGGCCATCTTATGCATTGTATTTTCATTGATTGGCGAGGCCTCTCCAGCATTTCAAGGGATGGAAAGGATAAATGCTGAAGAGATAAATAATCAGATAAACAATAATAAAATTATAAATTATGATAATAAATATATAGATGGAGATCTCAAATTTGGCCATAAATCCTCGGACAGAAGCCTGAGATCCATAATAAAAATTACCAACTCTTATATAAATGGATCCGTCTATTTCAATGATACACTTTTCTGGGGTCCGATCTCTTTTAATAATTCTTATTTTGCTTATCCGGTTTACCTCCAAAATTCATTCTTTAATAAAAATGCAAATTTCCATAACTGCAACTTCACTAGCGATGCCAACTTTTATAATTCCAGCTTTGCTCAAGATGCGTATTTCTATGGCTCACAATTCGGCATGCTTGCGGATTTTTATGCATGCAATTTTAAAAATGATATCTATTTTTATGATTCGGTTTTCTCAGGGGCGGCGGAATTTGAAGAATGCAATTTTTCGGGCATGGCCCGTTTTGATAGCGACATCTACTCGGGAGAGGCAGTATTCTCCCGAGCCAATTTTTCCGCTGAAGCGAATTTTGAAAATATAAAATATAGCAAAAAAATGTTTTTTACGGAGACTATCTTCAGTGGTGACACAAGATTTTCAGGTTGCGGCCCTTATAATGAATCAGGTAATGATGAAGCAGAACTGGACTTTTCAGATGCAAGATTTCATGCCTATTGTGCTTTCTTAAATGCGCATTTGAATTTCGCAAAGTTCTCCAGATCTCTTTTCACGAGAAAGGTTGAATTCATCGGCTCTAGTTTTTCAGGAGATGAAACGAAAATTGATCAGGCAAATTTTACAGATTATGCTGATTTTAGCTATGCCGTATTCTCATCAAATGAAATCATCTTTGATGAAACCCATTTTGGCGATTATGCGGATTTTTACAACACAGCGTTCCATGGCAATGTTAGTTTTATTGACGCGCGATTCTTAAACAAAGTCAATTTCAATGATGCAATATTTGAGCACAATGCCGCATTTGAAGATGCGCAATTTTCAATGGATGGGATGTTCCAGGGATCTCACTTTCAACAAGATGTTGATTTTGTTGGATCTCGTTTTTATGAAAACGGTTATTTCCGAAGGTCGCAGTTCAGCGGATCGGTGAATCTGGATGATGCTCAATTTAAAGACATCTTCTTTGATAGCTCTCTCTTCCAAAAAAATGCAATGCTCCATTTAAACGGAACTCAATTTGACAAAATCTACCTGAGATGGGATCGGATTAATGGTAGCTTTTTTAAGGATTGTCGATTGATCTACGATGATGAGGCATACTTATCCCTTATTCAAAATTATAAAGGGCTCGGATGGGTGAGGGATGCAAATGAATGCTACCTGGAGTACAAGATAAAATACCGTTCGCACCTCTTTGGGCTTTACTGGATTGCTGACTTCTTTCTTTGCGGCCTGTATGGATACGGGGCAAAGCCTGAATACGCGATCTTTTGGTCACTGATCCTCATTTTTGCCTGTGCCCTGTTCTTTTGGAGAAACGATCATATGAGACTAAAAGATGCCCTGACCCTCAGTGGAATCACTTTCCTTTCTGGAACAGGCAAACTATTGGTGACTGAGCCGCCCTACAATCCAAAAAATAGGGCCCAATTGGCAAGACTTGCGTTCAACACGCAGCGATTATTGGCGGGCTTGTTGATCTTCTTGTTTATTCTGGCAGTCACAAAGACAGTAACGATATGATCATTAGGCGCCCATCTCCTCCTGAGCATTGCCTGCCCTATCCTGCGAAGAGATGGCTTTGATCAGATGCATTCCGCGCTACTCTCCTTCCAGCCCGCAAAGCTCGCAGCGGTGATGCCATTTGGGTTCGGCCACTACCCTGACAAGAGTGCTGCCGGTGTAATTTCCCTCAAACATTCGCTGAAGGATCTCTGGCCCATCTTTCTGCTGCATTCCAGTGGGCTGAATCCGTCCCACCTCACGGCCTTGAACGCCGAAACGCCCTTCTGTCTTATCGATAGTCACAACTGCATATTCTGGAAAATCCTCGCTTTCGCCATCGCTAAGAAATAGCAGTCTATTGTGGTAAAAGCTGTAGCATAGAGGCCATTTGTGATTGAACATCGCGTCCACAAGTTCGTCTTCATAATGTATCTCCTTGAAGGAGAAAGCGCGATCTGGATGCTTCATAATATTCACCTTTTTCTGTTGTTACTATTTTCTATATTTATGCTATTCTTTATGAACTTTTCTATGATAATTGTGCAGAAAATGGCCGCTGCCCTCAGGGATGAGAATCCGGTCGAGGCTGCGGTCTTGGGCTTTTTGAGGCACGGTTTGCATTAGTGTTTGGCAAAAGAGATATGAACGCAAATTTATATTATAATTATTATATATAAAGTTTTATTAATATAAAATACTATTTACATTCTTCTTCCATGGCACAAACTTAAAGCCTGATTTTGATTATTGGGAAATTGGGATTTATGGTGGACTCTCAAGCAACAGACTCCAAGGCCGTCATCGAAGCTGCTCTCTTCGCCGCTGGAAGGACGCTCGCCCCAAAGGAGCTGGCCGATCTCTCCGGCCTCTCAGAGGAGCGGGCGCGCGCTATGGTGGAAGATCTGGCGAGTGAGTATGCCGGACGCGGTTCGGGCATCGAGATCAAGAGCATCGGGGAAGGCTACTGTATGCAGGTCCGTTTCGCCCTGGCAAGCCGCGTCCTCTCCTTTGCACCGAAGGAGATCGAGGCGCCTCTCATCAGAACTCTGGCCATCATCGCCTACAAGCAGCCGCTCAAGCAGAGCGATCTGGTGGCAATCAGGGGCAACAAGAGCTACGAACATGTAAAAGAGCTGGAGAAAAGGGGGCTAATAAGTGCTGCAAAGTTCAGCCGCACAAGGCTCCTCACAACCACCAGGGGCTTTGCCGACTACTTCGGCCTGATCTCTTGCAGCCCGGAGGCAGTGCGCCGGGCGCTGCTCAAGGACAAGCTGCTGGTAGGCGTCTCGCCCATGTATGAGAGCCTGGCCACTCGCCTGGGCCTGGACTTCATAGTGGTAAATCCCTACAAACCAGCGGAAGAAGACCTGGCGCGCCTCAAGGAGATCGAGCTGCTGGTGCTGGCTCCGGGATACAGCGAGAGGGTCAGAGAGCATTACTCTGGCAAGCTGCTTGAGGCGGGAGTGCGGACTCTCTCCCAGCTAAAAGAGAGCGCCGAGAGGATCTGCCAGGCAGCGGGCTCCGGCGATGTCGAGCCTCTGGCTGCTGAGGTGGACTCGCTGCTGCACAAATTCAGGGAGCAGGCCAGGAGCGCCCGCCCCATCAAGCCGCAAACGCCCATGATAGAAGACATCGCCCGCGATCTGCGCCTGGCTGTGCAGGATGACGGCTTGACCACTGCTCCTGATTCGGCTGGAATTGAGGCAGAAATACTTGTGCCCGTTCATCAGCCCTATGATATGGATATTCTGGAGAGAATTGTGCAGCGTTACGAAAAGATCTTAAGCGGCCAAAATGATAAGCATGACCGGAAATGATCTGCCTCAAATCCACTTCTTCTTCCAAAAATAGGTCATCATCATTGCGACTACCATCAACATCAGCAGCAGGACTGCCGGATACCCCAGGGGCGACTCCAGCTCTGGCATATATTTGAAATTCATGCCGTATAGCCCTGCCAGGAATGTGAGCGGAATGAAGATGGTGGATATGATTGTCAGCAACTTGATGACCTCATTGAGCTTGTTGCTAAGGCTAGAGAGGTAGGTTTCGAGCAATGAGGCGGACATATCCCTGAAGGTCTCCACATTCTCTATCACCTGGATGGTGTGGTCGTAGACATCACGCAGGTAGATCTTGGTGGGCTCGGTGATGAGTGGAGAGTCAGTCCTTTGCATTCTGCTGATGGCCTCCCTCAGCGGCCAGACCGATTTTCGCAGGAACAGCATGTCTCGCTTAAGGTTATAGATGGTGGGAAGAATGCCCGGCTCAGGGTTGGCCACCACTGCGTCCTCCAGATCCTCGAATCTCTCGCCCAGCTTTTCCATGATCAGGAAATAATGGTCGACAATGGTGTCGATCATAGAGTAGGCAAGATAGTCCGCACCCTGCTTTCGGATCTTCCCTTTGGC
>CABMDX010000263.1 GCA_902385025.1 uncultured archaeon
GCAGCAGCAGGAGGTACTGCTCCTTGCTGATCTTGTCTGCCTTCTTCTTATGGCTGGTCTCGGCGTTCTCCTGGAGGTTGGCATTCTCCTTGGCCTCGAAGCCTGTTCCGATATCGATCAGGTGAGCATCGAAGACGGGCGTTCCCACGCGGGTGCAGATGTTTCTCCATTCGGCATGATGCCTCTCCAGGAGAACCACATTCATGATCTCTCTGACCAGGGGGCCGCTGAGGTACTGGACATTCATCCACCTCACGCGCCGCTCCACCTCACGCGCGATGTCCTTGGCCTCTTCCTCGGTTATCCCCGGTTCTTTGTAAAATTGTTCTGAGAGCTTGGTCTCCTTCAGGAGCTGCTTGGCTATGGCTTCTCTGTCCCAGTCCAGCAGGTGACCATCAGTGGTCCTGACTCTGGGCATGGCAGAAACAGCAAGCCCTTCCAGTGTCTGCTGCACGATTCTGCTGCTCAACGCCCATCCCCTCTAAGATAAAGCAACATAACTCATCCTCACGATTATCGGCTTGTCAGAGACGTATCTCATCCCTTGCTTATTGGCTTTGCGCTCCAAACTTCTCCAAAATTTTTCTATAAGTATCTCTTCTCTGGATAATAAACTAATCGCCCAGTATCCGGCTATTCGTTTATTAAGGCGCACGACGCAGGACGAAAGTAATAGCAAAGCGGCTCGAATGCCTCGTATTAGAGATAGTCTCTCCTATTCGCGAGGGCTTGTCAAAAAGCGTCCCTGGATTTCCCTTGATCCTGATCGATTCAGCTCCCGATAATCCGTAATTATCTTGAGGCTATCATTCAATTAGGCAGACAAGATCTTATCGCCCTGCTCGCCTTTCTAAATTTTGCGCGAAGGTCTGAGTGCAGACCATCCAAAAAGGCCCGAGCCAAATGCAGGATGCAAACAAATAATCGGCTCTCTTGAGGGGATTTAAGCGATTGAATATAAAAATTTCTGCCAGTCATAATTTATTTACCACTCAAACATGAAACATGTTCAGAGCAGCCAGCCATTTGTTCTTTCACATGTGGTCGCATCTCACATATTATTATTTCCGATTGGAGAGGATACGATCATATACCAAAAATTCATAATCCTTTAATGCATCCTATTAGGTATGTCTGCATCTAAGACTGGACTTGCTCTGGGAATTTGCTTTATATTTATCTTTTCAATTATCGTACCATCATATGCAGAGCAGGAGAGTCACACCAAGCAGGTTCTCATCCTTGCCTCTTATCATCCGGGCATGAAGTGGGAGGACAGCATAATTTCGGAAATTAAGCTCCATTTCGCTATGCATTTGCCATCAGCGGTCATTTCTGCAGAATATATGGACACAAAGAGAATTGCAGTCAACGATTCGCGCCTTGCTCATCTAAAGGCTCTCTATCTCCAGAAGTATAAAAATCGCAAATTTGATACGATAATATCCCTGGACAGCGATGCATTCAATTTTTTGCTCAATAATAAAGACGAAATTTTTCCCGGCACCCCGGTTGTCTTTTGCGGTGTGCCTTATATTGATGAGAATCGGTTAAGGAATGCGGGCAACATCACAGGTGTCGTGGAGAACTATGATGTCGCAAATACCATATCATTGATGCTCAATCTTCATCCCAACACAAAGCATATCGCTATAATAAACGATCGGACCGCCACTGGCAAAAATGCTCGAAAGGTTCTGGATAATGTAACACCAAGCTTTGGCGTCTCCTTTGAATTTATGGAAAACCTCTCCATAGAGGAGCTAAGAGAGCGCCTAATGTCCCTCTCCAATGATTCACTGATCCTGCTTATGACCTTTAACCGCGACAGATTGGGATCGTTCTTGACATACGAAGACGCCGCCCAACTGATTCTGGAAACAAGTCCGGTTCCGTTTTATAGCGTATATGATTTTTACCTGGGATATGGGGCTATCGGCGGAAAGATGATTCACGGATACTCTCAAGGCGATGAGGCAGCAGATTTAGCGCTTGCGATCCTGGGGGGCGAGTCTGTGGAAAAGATCCCTGTGGTCGATCGGGATCTCAATTATTACATGTTTGACTACTTTGAGCTGAGTCGCGCCAAAATCAGCCTTGACCGTCTGCCTCTTGGAAGCACAATCATCAACCTGCCCTTCCAGGCGCGCGCCAATCTTGCGAATGAGAATTTGAGCGGCATGGATCTGAGCAAGAGAAATCTGAGCCAATCCGCGCTAAATGGTGCAAATCTTTGCGGATCAAACCTGAGCAAAGCAGCATTAATGCGCTCGATCCTGACAAATGCCCTGCTTGAAGGGACCAATTTAAGCTATGCAAATCTGGAGGAAGCCCATCTGAGGGGCTCAGATCTATTTGAGGCCAATCTGACAGGCGCAAGCCTCGTCGGGGCCGATATGATTGCATCGAATCTCAGCCATGCGATTTTCATCGAAGCCGACCTCATGCAGGCTCGAGTATACAGGTCGGATCTGAGGAAAGCTATATTGGATAATGCAAATCTGGAAGCAACAAACCTGAGCCAATCGGATCTGGACGGAGCATATCTCCGGAATGCCTATATGAGGCGCTCCACACTGCGCAATTCCTCCTTAGTGGGCGCGAACTTAAGCAAAGCCAACATCATTGGTGCGAACCTTATTGATGCGAATTTGGCTCGCTCTGATCTGAGCCGTGCAGATGTCTCCGAGGCGCGTATGTCCGGTGCGAATTTCCATGGCTCAAGGCTCGTCAATGCGAGGCTGGTATTCACAAATTTCACCCGTACAAACCTCAGCCGTGCAGACTTCTCCGGCTCGACGCTCCTGGCATCAGAGCTCACAAGATCCGATCTTTCCGGCGCGAATCTCTCCCGCGTAAACCTTGAGGACGCCTGGATCTATCTGGCGAATTTGAGAGAAGCAAATCTGACAGGTGCATATTTGAATGGTGTGCATTTGAACGCCTCGGATCTATCATATTCGAGCTTGAGGGACGCAGACCTGACTGAGGCCACTCTGAGAGGATCGCATTTTGAGGGAGCGGACCTGAGCGGAGCCAGGTTTGTGGGAGCGGATCTGACTCTGGCAAGCCTCGAGGAGACATCCTCGGTCAGAACGAGCTTCCTTGGCTCCAAGCTCAACTGGGTACATTTAGACAGAAGCCGCCTCCTTAAGGCCCAATTTTCGCGCTCTGAGCTATTTGGCGCGGATATGAAAGATTGTGACCTGAGCGGATCAGACTTCACAAGAGCATACCTGACCAGAGCAAATCTCGCCCGTTCGGTATTTAGAGACACCATAATGGATTATGCAGATCTCACCAGTGCTGATTTTTCCGGGACGAACTTCCGGTCCGTCAAGTTCCTGGGGAATTTCATGAATGATGCCAACTTCACAGGAGCAGATCTTAGCAGCGCTGCTTTTAGCGCCATAAGCATGAATGGGACCACTATGCGTAGAGCTAATCTCAGATCCGCCAGCTTTGACTCGATGACAATTGGAGACGTGGATCTGAGTGGCGCAGATCTCAGAAACATGAAGGCTCGCCTGACTTCCTTTAAGAATGTGAACCTTTCCGGCTGCGATATGCGTGGTGCGGATATGCAGATGGTTGCCCTTATAAACGTGAATTTGACTGGTGCGAATATCGAGGGCATGAAGTGTGATAATGTAACCATGCAGCTCCTGGCCAATCAGAACCTCGAAGGCGTGACTATGAGCTCGGAAATGAAAAGGGCTCTGGAGCGAATACGGCAGGGAAAAGCCTCCTGATCGCATTTTTCAGGAGACGGGGATAGGGGGTAAGCGTGGCAAGAATTTGGCAATATTCGACCCGTGGATCAGTCGCATTAGCCTTCCTTTTGGCCATGTCAATGAGTCTGGCAGGAGGAGAATCCAGCGACTATCAAGATATGCTGAATCTGATCATGAGCATCGATGACCCGCGAATGGATGCACAAGACCTGGCCTTCTTCCTCGTCACTCACAATTATGATGCCATGCCTGAGGGGGATCACGCTCTATTAAAGCTTGATGGAAATGTATATCGAATAACGCCTAATGGGTCCAAACCTGGCCTAGCTGATATATCAAAAATAAAATAAAACTTTTAGATATTAATTGTGTCTTTTTTGTATGTGTGTATGCAATCAACGCCGGGACTTCTGCAATCATGTTTCAAACATGCAAAAGATTATTTAATTCATCACGACTAACTAGTATTATGGATCTCTCTTTGGTAAGATTGTTCTTTGGAATCTGCCTGATAGCTGCGATGATCGTGGCAATATCTGCCGGAGTTGATTCGAACCCTGCCAAGCAGGTCCTTATCCTTGCATCTTATCATCCGGGCCTGGCCTGGGAGGACGATATCATTTCGGAGATCAGGCTCCATTTTGCAATGTTTATGCCATCCACCATTGTTTCTTGCGAATACATGGACACAAAGAGAGTTGCTCCTGATGAAACACGACTGTCAAAGCTAAAGGCCCTTTATTTGGAGAAATACGGCAAGAAGCACTTGGACCTCATCATTGCCTCGGATACCGATGCATTCGACTTCCTGCTCGTGAACAGAGATGAGGTATTTCCCGGCACGCCGGTAGTCTTTTGCGGGGTAGTCTATTTTGATGATAAAATGCTGCAAGGAAAGCGCGGTTTCACTGGTGTGGTGGAGAAGTACGATATTGCAGATACCATTTCCCTGATGCTGCGCCTTCATCCTGGCACACAGCATATCGCTATTGTAAACGATATGACTGCTACTGGCCAGGCGGCTGCAAAGGTCTTAGAAGATACCATTCCGCTTTATAGAGAAAATGTCACCTTTGAGATTTTGGGGAATCTCAGCATAGATGAACTCAAAGAGAAGGTCTCATTTCTGTCGAATGACAGTTTGATCCTGCTCCTGACATTTATAGTTCTTAGCATAACAAGTTTAACTTATCGTGCAAGAATCTGGGAATCCACATTCGTGCGAAAGAAAGACTTCCAGCCAAGCCATAGAAGCTACCCCTAACGATCCTAAGAAGTTCTTCC
>CABMDX010000264.1 GCA_902385025.1 uncultured archaeon
GATCCCCCATTTCTAATTTTTCTTTTGCTTTTTCTATGATTTTTGATGGCGTTTTGCTCGATTTGTATCGGTTCAAATTCGCCATATTTCTGATATACTCGCCGACGTCGTTTAAAAACAGGCCTACATTGCCAGAATTGGACTCAAAATTATTTCTTGGAGCATTTTCTCGCAATTCGTTTGAGATTATATGGATTTCGCCGTATTGCCAAGGATTGTATGCGCCCCCATACTGTTTAAGCACAAGATTTGTATCTCCAATAGTGAATCCTTTTTTCTTGAAATAGATTCCGTTATTGGGAGTTCTTAGCTTTTCATTTTCCTTGCTAGTAAGGAACCAGCCAATCGCTATTAACTCACCATTAATTATAAATTCCTTTTTTATAACTTCACTTAAAAATATATCGCTTATGGTGGGCGGACGATAAATTCTATTACCATGAAGCTTTATATTAACTCTCGGAATTGGCACACCAAACTCATTTAACCAATGATTGATTTCTCCCGCAAATAGGAATTTCTCTTCGTTAAATGGGGCCGGGACTTCACTCGACAAGTAATCTTTAATTGTATTTTCTTTAAAGAGATATCTTTGTGTTGGCAAAATTGATTCCAATCTTATTATTGTATAATGATCATTTTCTAAGGATTCTTCCTTGCCCAGTGGTTCCTCCACCATATCGCTAGTTGCTGCGGTTAAAACCTCAAAAATGGGTCTATTGCTAAACAACTCCTTTCGCAATATTTCATTATCTATTTCAATTATATATTTTTTATCGTATCTTTTTTTTGAAATTATTACTATTCTCTTGCTAACTGGGACTCCGCTCCAAATTCCTATACCTCTCCAACCAATATTTTCGCTCGATTTATGTGAGACGCCTATACGAATTGCCTCCTCCAATTCTAATCTATTCATTCCTGAGCCATCATCTTTTATTACAATATTCGTATTTTCAAAATATATATCGACATTTTCAGCTTTAGAATCAATACTATTTTGGACATATTCCCTTAGACAATTTAGATTGCCATCGTAAAGACCTGAAGTTATAGTTTCTATCAGCCTAGATCCTATAAATCCATCTCTAAATTCCATGGATTTACCTCTATTCTTTATTGTGTATTAAGTATTTTGATATGCTCCTCGGCGCCATAAGCCTCGCATGCATGCTGGTCTGCGTGGTGACTTAAAATGATCTGAATACGAAGAAGTAATTAGTCCGACTCGTACTGTACTGCCTTGTTCTTTCTGTAACGCACACCTTCCGCCCTGCCCGGCATCTTGCTTTTGTTGAAGCATGTCTCGGAGAACTGCCCCATAGCGAATCCTTCACATGCCGTCATTCTTCTGTCGTAGAAGACGTCTCCGATCTTAGCCCCGCAATTCCTGCAGTTCTTAAGCACCTTGCCACTCCAGATGTTGACCATCTTTGTCGCCATTTTTGAGCCGGTATCAACTTATTTGCCCATATAATTAATGGATGGCACAGCTTGAACATGAATAGCTTTCTAAAAATTGGTTAGTCTTAACCGTTTCCGAATCTAAGGCAGGGGCGGTCCTCCGGATGAGCGGACTTGCCCCCCGCGTCCTCCGGCGGCCCAGCCCCCGAGCCCCGCACACACCCGCCGAGCGGCCTTCGGTGGCTTGCTTCCGCGCGCGTAGGTGCCCGCCCATGCGTGCACGCGGGCCCGGCTGGCGGAGGGGCGACGAGGGGCCCGGACGGCCCGGCGGGGTCACGAGTGGCATCAGCGCTTGACTGTATGATCTCATTTGCCTATCGAAGAAAGATGAGATCTGATAAAATCCATAAACTGCCGGAGGCCATAAGAGGATCATCATCGATATGGCTCTCCTCGACTGCATCTTGAGAGCCGTTATGAAAGTGCTTTGGAAATGTTGAGACCTTTTTCCAATTTGTGTCTGGAAAATTATCGTGACGGTAAATTGTGCCATCGATGTGTCTCCGCTCCCAATGATATGAGAAGCGGCCTGAAACCTTGAGCGAGAGCCAAACATCGATGAAGGAACTGTCCTTTACGAAGGCTCTGAGTTTGCCCCGAGAAATTATGGAATCGGTGGAGATGTCTGCATATTCTGTGTCGATTACCCTCTTCAGAGCCTTCAGATCTATTGCTATTGAGGAAGGCTCTTCATCGCCGCCAATAGCTCATCTCTCCTGGCTTCAAGATAGTCAAGCTCCTGAAAATCATCCAGGATATTGGCCTCCCTCACTTCACCCTTCTTCAGCTTGTCATCCAGCTCGATGATGGACTTGACGCCGTGCCTCGCTCCAATCTCGAATATCTCTGCTTCAATGCATCTCATCTCTTTCTCTAGAAAGGCCTTGACGCTCGCCCGAGCTAGGGTATCACGATCCATCTTCAAGGTGCTTGCAACCTCATCGATAACTTCCATGGCTTTTACCTTCTCTATAAAATGTCATGAAGATATTTCAATCCTGCTGCATCCAATTCCACAGGTGGTCAGGGTCACCAGAGTATTGGGGCTGAAGCCCTCCACCGTGCCAGCACGCATCCTTGGCGGCCCGGCCTGATGGACAGCCCCGGCTTCCCCCGCCGCTCGTCCTTCTGCGTCGGCTCCTCACAGGCGAGAGGCCCCCGGCAGCAGGCCCGCCTGCCCTCATTCCTCAATTCAGCCAAAGTCTCTTCATCTTCAAGCGCTCCACTACCGTCCTCCAGCAATCTTCATCAAAGCACATTTCATCGATGGCGTCCCACACCCTGTCCTCCCCGCCGCATCCCGACGCGCGCCCCAATAATCGCCCACAGCCTCGAAGAGAGCCTCCCGCGCCGGTCTCCTCCGGGCGATGTAGGCTTTGGCTTCATCCAGGGTCTTGAACTGCAGCTTTTCGGGCTCGGACAGCCTGTCTGAAGTTCCCCGCACCGATTTTGGATCTATGATACTGCCCGAATAATTGGATGTCAGCGCAGATATCTTCCTCTCTTCAAAATCGTCCTCACCACCCTCCGAAGCCTCCAGGGCGCGCGCGGGCAGGAGGGCTCGCTTGGCGGATAGACGGCGATGTCTGCGGGCCGGACCAGGACTTTGCGAGGCAGCAGGCCGTTGAATAATCTTGAATGCCCGATTTTGGTCTTCTCCCCAGGCTCGAAGCTTTGATCTATCAAGAAGAAATAATTATCCGCAAATGTATCTTAGCGACCTCCTGAAATCAAGGCGTGAGGAAATCATCGAGATCGCTGCTAAGCACGGCGCTCACAACGTGCGTGTCTTCGGCTCCGTGGCACGAGGTGAGGCCGATTCCCAAAGCGATATAGATCTTCTGGTAGAGTTCAAGCGAGGGACGACTCTGCTAGGTCATGCAGCTCTGATAAACGAGCTTGAGGAGCTTTTAGGTGTCAAAGTAGACGTAGTGAGCGAGCGTGGCCTGCGAGAGCGCATTCGGGATCGCGTCTTGAGCGAGGCGGTGGCGCTTTGAGAGATGATCGAGCCTAGCTCTTGGATATTCTGGACGCCCTTTTGAAGATCGAGAAATATGCTGCAAGAGGCAAACAGGCTTTTTTGGAGGAAGAACTGATCCAGGTATGGATCATCCATTATATCTTAATTGCAGGCGAGGCAGCAAGCCAATTGTCGGATTCCCTGAAGAGGAATCATACAGACATCCCTTGGAAAGGCATCATCGGCATGCGGAATGTATTGGTGCATCAATATTTTGGATTGGATTTAGACGAACTCTGGGATACGGTTTCCACTGATTTGCCTGTGCTCAAAGCTAGGATTCAAGAGCTACTGACCGAAAAGTGAATCAATCCTTAAATTGGGCACTCAGTGGCATGCCCCCCCGCGTGTAGGTGACCGTCCGTGCGTGCACGCGGGCATGGGCCCCGATCAGGCAGGCCCGCTTAGCTGGGGGCGGCGATGTCAGCGAGCGCAACCCAGCGAAGCAACAGGTGCGGCGCTCGTGGAAGCTTTTCAGAGCAGGAAAGTTTATCGGATGAGAAGACAACTAATTTGACGACGGCTTGGCCATGAGTAGCGAAAAATCACCTACCGCCTTCATGCGGTTCAGCGGATGTTCGAGCGCAAGA
>CABMDX010000265.1 GCA_902385025.1 uncultured archaeon
AGACCAGAGCGCATATTCCTTCATAAAGATATCGACTTTGATTCCCTGCAGGAGATACCGGATGCCAGCCTGGATAGAATCATCATGATCAATGCCTTCCAGGATGTAGATCCTCATGCAGCTTTGAAGACCTTCAGGAGAATTATTTCTCCGCAAGGTCTCGTCAGAATCAATGTGATCAGCCGCGAACTTCGGGAGGAGAACCTCTCTCGTGATGAGGATTTCGATCGAGAGACGGGATGCTTTCACCTCACTCGATGCCCCTCTGAGAATGTCGAGCCGCTGGGATTTATAGAGAGAGCAAATGGCAAGAGGGTTCCGTATTACAGAAGATTGAGGTCATACTATCGTCCGGATCTGGAAAGACTATTGCGTGATGGGGGATTTGAGATTATCAGCGCCCAGAGCATAATCCTTCCGCGTGACATCTGGATCAGATCATCAGCCAGTGATAAGGCGAGACGCTGGGAAGACATCATAAAGAAGTATGGCGGATACCCAGGAAGCGTTGACACTATTTTAAGGCCCATTTAGGAGAACGAATTATGAAATATGATGATATATTATCGGAAGCATTGGACAGACCAATTACCAGAGAGGAAGCACTGCTCCTTTTCCAGGAGAGCCAGAAGCCAGTAAAGTATCTCAGGCTATTCCAGACAGCTTCGATTGTTCGTGAGAAGGAATGCGGCAAGCTCTTCCGCCTGGACGGCTGGATGGGAAACAATAGCAGATGCAAGGTCGACCCACCTTGCCGATACTGTCGCAGAGCCATTCCCGGCCAGGAGATGGAGAAGTGGGAGTTCGGAGAAGACAGAGTGAGAAAAATTGCCCAGGCATTCAAGATGACTGGAACCACCACCGTGGAGATAGGTGGTGGAACAGATCCGGATGAAGCGGGCTCCAATGTTCTGAAGATCCTGAAGATCCTCAGAGAGGAGAGTCTAAACGTCTGGGTTAATGTGGGGCCGGCTCTCGATGAAGGACATATTCAGGAGATGAAGAATCTGCAAGTGGAGGCCATTACCAGCTCATTTGAGACTATGAATCCCAGGGTCTTCCAGGAGATTAAGCCAGGAGATAGTCTCGAAAAGAGGATAGCATTGGCAAACTTGATTGACCAGAACGCAGTTCCTCTCATAAGCGTCCTGATGGTAGGACTTGGTGAGAGCTACCAAGACCGAGTTGACCACTTGTTTTATCTAAATGATCTAAAGCACTTCTATCAGCTCGCAGTATCATGGCTGAGGATTTTCTCTGGAAGTCCTCTGGAGAGCAGAATCGTACCGCCTACGCCGATAGAAGCAGCTAGAACAGTAGCCATTGCCCGTTTGATAATAAGGGACAAATACATAAATGTCAGCGATCCGCAGCAAATCCAGCTATGGACGATGGCAGGGGCCAACAGGATGGTACACGCAGGGGCATCCTATCATAAGAGGGGTGGCTTTTCCATAGGCGGAAATTGGGTCCATCCCGGAATCGAGCATATCGACCTCGGAGAGGGGTTTGAGATCTCCAGCCTCCTGCCCATCACCTCAAGATACATAGAGAATGCCGGAATGTCTGTAGAACCTTCCATAAAAGATGCAACTGATGCCTTCTGGAGGATGAAGATGACCTCCTGAGAGGGATTTTTTGCTTTTTTATGAAGTCTGTAAATTCGGGCTCAGTCCGAATTATGCAAAAAAATGATCTGGGGGTGGGAAGTATGGCTGCAGACCCATCTTCCGCCCATCCATGAATCTGCCTGGCACGCATTTATCTGACCCACAAAGAGAGGGTTGTCTTGTACCTCTTTGTGTTGTATGGCAGCATGTCTCCTGATTTGAAGAAATTGGCCAGAGAATGCGTGGCCTTCCATATTCCAGGCTCTGGCAGAGAGTATGCGGCATCTACGAACCACAGTCCTCCCTGAGAGAGTTTCACACAAAAATCGCCATTTTCCTCAGCATCTCCTCTCTGAACCCTCTTGTCTCCGTGCTCATCCCATGTCCAATAGGATGCAGTGCAGCTCGCCCTTACAGGCTGGCCGAGAAACTTTACATTGATATTGACCTCTTCGCCTGCTTCAAGGGCATAAGGCGCTCTATCGGGAATGAGTTCAAGCGGAAGACCGGCATCCCAGTTTCTGTTGGGGCCATCACCAGCATGAATCACGGCTTTGGCATAATTGATGGATAGGAAGGGGTCGCTTCTTGCGCCATGCCACCCGAGATCATAGACTCCTGGCGATCTTATTGACACGAATCTGTAGTCTCCCTGCCAAAAGAACATGATATCTGCAAAGAGGTGTTCGGCATGTCCATAACCGGGAAGCCAGCTTCCTTTTTGCAGCTCCAATCCGATTTTCTCTCCCTTCGGAATGAGGAGATACGCCTCATCCATTAGGGGAGCATAAAGGCTCGATGCAACGGACGGATGTCCAAAGAAACAATAGGCTCTGTGAAGCGTCCTTGGAGCCACATTATCCTTTATTTCAACCCATAATAAATGGTCGCTCATTTTTCGGTTCCCCTTTTATAACTTGAATTAAAGCATCAATTCCCGAGCTTCGGAAAGATGTATCTCGCACCATCCTTTTCGAAAATCTCGATATTCAGGCCATATACTCTCCTTATGTTCTCAGGAGTGATGACATCTCCTGCTGATCCGTACATCACGATCTCGCCCTTGTTCATCATCAGCAGGACTTTATCGGAGAATAAAGATGCCAAATTGGGATCATGCTCGCTCATGATCACTGCGATCCCATCATTGGCAATCTCGCGCAGTATCTTCAGCACCAGGACTCGATTCTTGAAATCCAGATGAGATGTAGGCTCGTCCAGGAGCAGAACCTTGGGCTCCTGGACCAGTGCCCGCGCTATCAGCACGAGCTTCAGCTCTCCGCCGCTGAGCTGGGTATAGAATTTTTCGCTCAAGTGGCCGGCTCCAACACGATCCAATGCCATGCCAGCCAGCTCATAGTCTCTTTGCGAGGGGATGGAAAAGCCGATCCTTGGA
>CABMDX010000266.1 GCA_902385025.1 uncultured archaeon
AGGAACAGGAGGAGGTAGTCTCTTATATGCCTGGTTATAAGGAAATTGTTCCTGACATGCTCTCTGCCATTCGATCCAAGAGTTTTGGCGTATTCAGGGTCTCTCAGAAGCTCCTTCAAGTAGTAATCCGTTCCATCCAGGGAATAGGTGAGAATTCCGGAGTACTTGTGATTAATCTGCAGGGGAATGCCACCGACCGCCGATGCAATAACGGGCTTGGCCTTCCAAAGCGCTTCAGTAACTGTCAGGCCAAATCCTTCCCTCAAAGATTTTTGAAGCACGACTGTGGAGGCCCTTTGAAGGGCATTAATCTCTATATCGCTGGAAGGCGGAAGGAAGATCACGTGTATATCCGGGTCGCTTTCCGCTGCAGATTTTACAGACTTTAAAACCTGAAGCCCCTCAGGATCATCTATAGCCCCGCCTCCGGCTAGAACGAGCTGGCAGTCGATATGCTTTTTGACCCGCTTATAAACTTTCACCACTCCTGCAGGGTCTTTAAGTTTATCAAAACGGGAGATTTGAGTCACTATGGGTCTACCCATATCGATGTCGAAACCCTCGACTATGGAGCTTATTTTTGACTCCGGGAGTTCTTTATTCTTATCGCTCAAGGGATCTATGGATGGCGGTATTAGAAATTTCTTAATGCGAATGTCAGGTCGAGCGAATCTGGGTTAAGAGAAGACGGAAGAATTATATTTGTCTATATAAGGCTTTAGACGGTCCATGGCCGTCTCCTGAGGCTCAGTGATGTCGATATGACACCTCCAGATCCACCGGTTACCTATCTCCTTTTTTTTCTCCACGAGAGCGATAGGCTGCGGATCGTGGACCATTATTATGTCCGATGTGAGATCCATATCATCTGCGTTCTGGCGGTTGATCTCCAGGAAATAATTCCAATCCTCCTCAGTGATATCCAGGTTTACCCCATGCATGGCGTTGTGAAGGTCCTTGGTAATTCTGAAGAACCTCTCATTTCCTTTGATAACATCCCATCTGACATCCACACCCAGCTCTTTAAGAAGAGGGATCATCCTGGTGAGGATCTCTGCCACTCCGCCACCGACAGCCGTGGAATTGATGTTAGTAATCGATTTTCCCTTCAGCTTCTCCGAGAGCAGGTACAGTTCGTCAATAACATCCTGTCCCACGATGGAAGCGTAATCATTGAGAGTCGGCATATTTTTTCACCAATTGGATGAGTTTCAATCTCAGCCCCACCAGGCTTATGTTATAGGGGTTTAAGAGGCGGGCTCTTTCAGCAAGCTCCTCCTCTCCTATGCTCATAAACCAGGCTGAAAAGTCGTTATCATGCCTCTTCAACCTCATGGGCGCCTCGAACATATGGAAATAAAGGGAGTGGATGCTTATTTTGCTGAGGATTTCTACGAACTCTGTGAGATTATTGGCGGCATAGGCGGTGGGCATAACGAAGATTTTGCAGCTCATAAAGTCAAACTCCTGGCCCATGGGACAGTCTGCCAGGTATTCGCCTCTTGAAATGTAGCCATCCAATATTCTTATCAGCTCCGCCCTGAGATCCTCGAGATTAACAAAGCTCACGGTATCGACGTCCAGAAAGGCCTCTCCCAGGGATTCAAGGTGAATGGAGTCCTTCAGCCAGAGGGCGAAATCATTGGGCGGTTCAGGCGAGAGGTACTGATGCTGCAGTATGAACCTATGGGTATGGTAATATATGGAAGCGGCAGGCACATTCCTTATATTATCCAGCAACTCGACGGGATTTTTTGCCTTCAATCCCAGCAGCTCTACCAGGTTATGTTGCATATAAAAGCGAAAGCTTTCAGCCATTCTCTCCTCGGCAGCTTCTCTCCGATAAAAGTTTTCCTCAATCTTTATGCCCATGCAGAAATGTCCATATTCACGCCTTTAAACAGAATCGCTTTGGGCCTGGATATTTCTGATACAAATGGTACCTTGACGATGAAACGCATCGACTCACCGGATGGGATCTTCCTCAAAGCATCACCTTTTTCTCCAGGATAAACCCAGCCGAACTGATCCACTAAGGCAAAATCAGATGCATTATAGCCGGATGTCTGGTTTCGGCTATTCGTGATGTTCACATCCAGGTTCCAGTTGCCCTGGCGCCACCTTATCCCGTTTGGTTCATAGTCTGCTCCATAGAACTCCAGAGTAGCATTCTGAACAACAATTTCCGGGCTTGTCCAGTTTATATAGAAGGGTTTTGAGTAAGAGGGAACGATTCTAAGACGGGATATAATGGCATCCTTAGGTACATCGAATAGGATCATATCCCGGATAGATCCATCATACGCAGTCTCGGTAGGAAACCCGTGAAAAGTGTCTCTGTAGGGCGCATTATTGCCGCTATAGGTGTTGTTGTCTTTGTCGATCATCTCTGCCTCATACACATCTGTATCGCTGGCTGAGATATCAACATATAATCCATCACCATATTCATATTTCATAATACCATAGATGGTTGTATTGACCTCTCCGTTACTGCCATGCAGAGGAAACGCCAGAGCCGGCTGCAACAATAGTATCATAAATGCGAATAGTATTCCAGCCCCCATCAGGCCAAGCTCAGAATCAAATCCCCTCATAATAGGAAGCATTAAAGCCAATTTCATAAAAATGTTACGCTAATATGCATTTTAGTAGACCGATGGTTTAAATAAGTGTCAATGATCTGCAATTTTAGATCAGATTCAGTATTAGGCCAGGAACTCCATGGTAAGGACATGAGGAACGACGGATGCAACTATGAGATCTGAAGTCGAAAATCTCTGTAATATTGCACGCGCAGGCTATGCCAGAAGATGGGTTACTTTAAGCATCCTGATAGGAATTGCCGCAGGGCTTGGTTCTATAATCTTCTATTGGTCTTTGACCAATGCAACTCAGCTCCTCCTGGGGCTGGGTGCAGGCTATGTTCCGCCCACATCCACCGGAGAGGGCGCGACTATATTTACAGGCGCCACAAGGCCTTGGGTCCTTCCAATTCTAACCGCCGCAGGTGGACTGCTGAGCGGGCTCATAGTCTTCCGCTTTGCTCCAGAAGCCGAGGGGCACGGAACCGATGCTGCGATAAATGCATTCCATAATAAGGGAGGTTTCATTCGCCGCAGGGTACCTGTGGTCAAAGCCATAGCATCTGCCATTACCATAGGGTCCGGCGGCAGTGCCGGCAGAGAGGGACCGACCGCTCAGATAGCGGCGGGAATTGCTTCTATGCTCGCGGACCTGTTCCATCTGTCTGCATCAGACCGACGCATTGCCGTGGCCGCAGGCATCGGCGCTGGCATAGGCTCCATCTTCAAAGCTCCTCTGGGCGGTGCCATTCTAAGCATGGAGGTTCTCTACCGTCGTGATTTCGAATACGAAGCTCTCCTGCCGTCCTTTATAGCTTCTGCTGTGGGCTATTGCATCTTTGCTTTATGGAGCGGGTGGGCACCGGTATTTGGCAGCGGCACCGTCCAGCCATTCAGCCGGGCTTCGGAGCTTGTTTCTTATGCCATCCTCGGCATTGTCTGCGGCCTCGTGGGCATAGCATACGGACGTACCTTCTACTGGCTTCGAGATCTATTCAAGAGCGCCAAAATTCCCAATTGGATTAAACCTGCCATAGGAGGGCTCATGGTTGGTTTAATTGGAGTCTTTCTGCCGCAAGTCCTGGGCACAGGCTACGGATGGCTTCAGTTCGCCATCAATGGCGATTCAATAGCATTGCCCGTGACGGTTATGCTGGCGGTGGTGGTCTTGAAGATTCTGACCACCGGGCTGACCATAGGGTCAGGGGGCAGCGGCGGTGTTTTCGCTCCAGGATTGGTGATAGGCGGAATGACGGGCGGCGTCTTATGGAATGTTCTTCATAGCTATCCAGCCATCATTCCCAGTTCTCCTTCAGCCTTTGTCATAGTAGGCATGATGGCCCTTTTTGGAGGTATAGCCAAGGTCCCTCTCGCGGTAATTCTCATGGTCAGCGAGATGACCATGGATTATACACTCCTGATCCCCAGCATGCTCTCCTGCTCCATAGCCTATTTCGTCACAGGAGATAATTACATCTATGAGAAGCAAGTGGGTGTGAGGGCAGAGTCGCCCGCTCATAGACATGAGTATTCCGTTATGCTCCTAAAGGCGCTTGAAGTCAGAGAGGCCATGATAGAACATCTGCCAACCATCAGTTCCCAATCTACAATGAACGAAGCAGCCAATCTGCTGGGAAAATATGAGGCTCATATCGTGCCAGTTGTGGATAGCGGCAAGTTAGTGGGAGTGGTAGCCGATCTGGATGCAGTGAGATGCATTTGCCAGGATCGGCCTGAGGCATTGGTGAAGGATATAATGAGTTCCAGGCTGGTCGTGACCTTTCCCGATGAATCATTATTTGATGCAATGAATAAGATGATCGTAAATCACATCAGCCAGCTTCCGGTTGTGGAAAGAAACAACCCTGATCAGCTCATTGGCCTATTGGCTTTGGATGATGTGAGCAGGATCCAGTGCAAAGAATAGCCCCAGCTCGGGTCTGCAATAAGCTTTGGGTCTAATGGCCGTTCAATCCAATAATCCAAGATACTCTGACAGCTTGGTCTGGGTAGCCATGCACTTTTCGCCCGGTATTTCCACAGGATAGATTCCCGTGAGGCATCCCATGCAAAGGTTCTCCTTGGGTATGCCCACCGCCTCCACCAGCCCCTTGTGACTAACATATCCCAGGGAGTCGGCATTGATGACCGCCTCCACTCCTGCAACTGTCTTGTAGGCGGCAATCAGCTCCTCGCGGCTTGCCATATCGATGCCGAGATAGCAGGGCGCAAGGATGGGCGGGCTTCCTATGCGTACATGAACCTCCTTTGCACCGGCTTTGCGCACCATGTTCACTATCCTTCTGCTGGTTGTGCCGCGAACAATGGAGTCGTCCACCAGGACCAGCTTATGCCCCTCGATATTGGGCCGGATGGTATTCATCTTCAGGCGCACAGCCGTCTCCCGCATGCTCTGGTCAGGCATGATAAAGGTTCTGCCTATGTACCGGTTCTTCATCAGGCATTCCCGGTAGCTGATCCCGGAACGCTGATGGTAGCCCACCGCCAGGGTTATGCCCGAATCGGGGATGGGTGTGACCGTGTCTGCATTTGCCGGATGCTCCTTGGCCAGATGCGCGCCAATGTTCACCCTGACATCGTAAATCAGGCGGCCGTCCATTATGCTATCAGGCCTGGCGAAGTAGATGTATTCAAAGACGCAATGAGCGGGACTTGGAAGACGTGCCAGTTGGGGGCACTAGATCTGGCCGTGCTTGATCACCACCAGCTCGCCTGGCATAACATCGCGGATTAGGCGGCCGTTTAAGGTGTCTATGGCCACACTTTCCGATGCCACCATCATGCCTGAATCCAGTTCGCCTATGCAAAGAGGCTTGATGCCCAGAGGATCGCGCACACCCAGGACGGTATCTCCCCATAAAAAGACCAGAGAATAAGAGCCCACAATCTTTCGCATCAGCGCCCGAACCGCTTCCTGCAGATCATGACGCAGAAGCTCTTTAACAAAAAGGTGGGCTATGACCTCCGTATCAGAGGTAGAATAGAATATATCCCCTGCCTGCTCCAGTTGCTCTCGAAGCTGGCAGGAGTTGACCAGATTACCATTATGTGCTACTGCAATAGCCCCGTCTTTATACTTGACGAGGAATGGCTGGGTATTCTCAATGCACGAGCGTCCGGTGGTAGGATATCTGACGTGGCCTATTCCAACAGTTCCGCGCAAAAGCGCAATCTGGGCATCATTGAAGGCCTCGGCGACAAGACCCATACCCCTGTGGGTACGAATGGCCTTGCCATCGTGAACGGAGATGCCCGCGGCCTCCTGCCCCCGATGCTGCAATGCGTATAGGGCGTAATAAATGGATTTGGCAACGCTCTTGCCCGTCTCATTGAAGGATATCCCGACAACGCCGCAGGCATCGTGCAACTTTAAACCTCTAGTAATCCGCCTTTCTCATCCACTTGTAGCTTCTGAGCTTCGAAGATATGCCAAAGCCGCATTTAACACATACTTTTCTCTTGAAATTAAACGATATACTGCCACAGCGTCTGCACCTGATATGCGATCTCTTGTGGCGCCTACCCATTGAAGGAGTACCCTTGGTCACTTAAAACACCTCAAGGTGAAATATATACAACGTTATCTCCTCGCACGATCACAGTTCCAATCTTGCGTGCGACCGCCCCTTCTGCCACTTCCTCGGTTTTGTCGAGCACCAGGTTCATGTGGATATCATAACCCTGCAGCTCCCCCCTGAAGACCCTTCCGTCCTTTAACTTGACGATGACAGGCCCATTCAGTGATTCATTCAGAATATCAAGCGGTCTCTGACCCATTAAACCTCTCTCCAGCGATGATAACCGCAAAAGGCTTCAAAAACTGACTTGCTCGTTGCATATTTAAACCTATCGGGATATCCCGGAGACCATGAAGATAAAATCCAGGCACCACCTCAAAGGGAGCGATGCCAGGAAGGTAATCGCTAAGCTTGAATCGTTTCTTTGCGATCCGTCCCTTCTGCGTAAGGCATCACTGGAGATGGCGGTCAGCGATGAGGGTGTTGATCTCATCTTCGTGAACGGCCGTCCTTTGATCATGATCATTGAGGAGCAGCCATTCTTCACTGTGCTGGGAGCCATAGAACTTGCGCCTAAGAAGAGGCTAGTGGTTGTAGATGCAGGAGCAGTGCGATTTGTAGTAAACGGAGCGGACATCATGAACCCCGGGATCGTATCCGCAGATCCGGAAATAGCTGCCGGTGACCTGGTAGTAGTGGTGGAAGAAAGGCATAAGAAGCCTCTGGCCATAGGCCGGGCACTGATACCGGGGACGGAGATGAGAGGAGAGGGGAAAGCGGTAAAGTCGATTCACCATGTAGGTGATCTGATATGGAAAGGGCTGGAGGGATAGAAATGGAGGAGATTGGCGAATTAATCGGCAAGGGATTTGTCACCTGGAAGGACAATCTAATTCTCTGCCTTCCCTTTCTGCTGAGCTTCATCGTGTCGATGCTTGTGTTCATCCCCTTCCTGGCCGCCTTTGCAGTGGGTTTGGCGCCACTGGCAAGCCTGAATGCCACGAGCCTTAATGCCGCTTCGGCCAATGATATTCAGGACATGGTCTCCCGGATGGATGAAGCGATCAGCAGCATGGGAATGCAGCAGATCGCCCTGGCAATGCTGCTCTTTCTGGCGATGATGCTGCTCTTGTCCCTGGTCAGTGCCTTCTTCACGGCTGGAGCCATCGGCATGGCCAGGCAGGCTCTGGAGACGAGAAAATCTGATGCTTCATCCATGTGGGCGGCGGGCAAAAAGCATTTTTTAAACCTGTTCTTCGCCACGATCTTGATGGGGCTCATGACCCTGGCAGGCCTTGTCCTTCTTCTTCCGGGCGCATTTTTGCTCCCCAGAACCCTGCCGCCTGAGGCCGGGGCTTTGGGCCCCCTCCTTGCGGGCATTATTCTGTTCATCCTCTATGCTCTGACCCTCTCACTGATGCTGGCTTTGGCGCCCTATGCCCTGGTGCTGGAAAACCTTGGAGCGGTCTCAGCCATTCGCGCCAGCCTGGATTTCTTCAGATACAACAAATTCGATGTGCTGGTTTTGTGGCTGGTGGTGCTTGCACTCTCCCTGGGGTTGCAGATGATCAGCACAACCTTCTCTGCGAGTGGTGGGGGAGCGTATCCATCCTTATCCCTGGTCACGGGGTTGGTGAGCATGCTTGTGCTCTCCCCGCTTTCCAATCTATGGTGGACAAGGCTTTATATGAATAGAAAGGGGATTCTATTGGTTGATGAGGTGAAGGACCCTTGGTAAGCTTTGAAAATTTGAATTACAGAGATATTCTCATTCGATTCCGCCAGCTTATGCCAATGCAGCAGGCTGCGATAGTTGGCGTGATATTTTTGGTGGTATACCTGCCGTATTCCTACTTCTTGCTGCATATGACGCCAGCAGAATCCTTCCGCATGTCGGTCTTCTCTACCATCATATTCGTTGTTGTCTACTACTTCACATCGGTCATTTTCGTGAAAAAGGGTGTGCAGGCCTCACAAGCTCGATCCAGGGGACCGAGAAAGGGCCTCAGAAATAAGTAAGGCAGAAGGGCCACGGATCTGGAAAGATAAATCTCCCTTTTCAGCTTTTTTTACCTCATGGGCTAAAGTATAAGTCCATAGGCGGCGAATTTAGTCTTTGAGGATGGAAAGATGGAACTCAAGGTCATCAAGATGAATATTCCCGAGGGAGCGAATCTGATTTTAGGTCAGAGTCACTTCATCAAGACTTGTGAAGATATATATGAAGTCATGGCAGGCACAGCGCCCGCTGCCAAATTCGCCGTCGCCTTCTCCGAGGCCAGCGGCGACTGCCTGGTACGCAGCGAAGGAAATGACGAAGCACTGGCAGAAGCCGCGAGAGCTAACTCGCTGGCCCTTTCCTGCGGCCATACATTTGTGCTGCTCATGAGCGGAGCCTTTCCCATCAATGTACTGAATGCCATCAAAGGCATTCAGGAGGTCTGCGGTATCTTCTGCGCCACGGCCAATCCCCTGGAAGTGGTAGTGGCAGAGACGGACCTTGGGCGCGGCATCATGGGCGTCATCGACGGCTTCTCGCCCAAGGGCGTTGAGGATGAGGGCAAGCTTCTGGAAAGGCGAGGACTGCTGAGGAGGTTTGGGTATAAACTGTGATCTGGTGGTGCAAAACGGTCGCGTCTGCACTCCATCCGGCCTGTTAAGCCTCGATATCTGGATCAAAGACGGCCGCATAGCGATGCTTGGGGGCCCAAATCATGCCGAAGAGAGGATCGATGCCAGCGGGATGCTGGTGCTGCCTGGTGCAATCGATCTTCATGTGCACTTCCGGGACCCTGGACCAAACTACAAGGAGGACTGGGCGAGCGGATCCCTGGCTGCGGCGGCCGGGGGCGTAACAACTGTGGTCGATCAGCCCAACACCGAGCCCAGAACCCTGGATGCCCGGAGCTTTGAGCAGAAGCTGGATATTGCCCGGCACCGCTCCGTGGTCGATTTCTGCCTCAATGGAGGACCTGGCAACATCAGGGAGCTGGCGGACGGCGGAGCCACAGCTATCGGCGAGATCTTCACCTATGAGCATAGCGATCAGGATCTGCAAAGGATTCTGGCCGAGACGAAAGAGGCAGGGCTCTTGCCCACAATTCATGCCGAGGATGGGAAGACTGTTTCGGATAGTACTTCGGGCCTGCAGGACAGACATGATCCAGAGGTCTATTCAGTGGCAAGGCCAGCGAAGGCAGAAGCTCTGGCCATAGAAAAGGTGCTATCGTGGTCGGATCGGCTGCACATCTGCCATCTCAGCACAATCCAGGGGCTGAATCAGGTTGCAGAGGCCAGAGTGAGAGGCAAAAAGGTGAGCTGTGAGGTCGCACCCCATCATTTATTCTTCAGCGTCAAGGACTATCACCGCTTGGGCTCCTTTCTGAAGATGAATCCGCCGCTGCGCCGTAAGGAGGATAATGATGCACTCTGGGAGGGTCTGCGGACCGGCAGCATTGATATTCTGGCGTCGGATCACGCCCCCCATCTGCCTGAAGAGAAGAGGGAAGACATCTGGGAGGCTCCGGCAGGCGTGCCGGGCGTGGAGACCATGCTGCCGCTGATGCTCCATGCGGTGAGGCGAAATCTCATCAGCCTGGAGCGGCTGGTGGAGTCCCTTTCGGCAGGGCCTGCCAGGATATTCGGACTTCAGAGCAAAGGCGCCATCATGCCTGGCAAGGATGCCGATCTGGTGATAGTGGATACCAAAGACATCCGCACCATAAACGCCGATAGGCTGCACAGCCGCGCGGATTGGACGCCCTATGAGGGAATGCAGGCCATGTTTCCACAGATGACGCTTGTGAGAGGCACTCTCGTCTGGAACGGAGACCTGCAGGTACGATATGGCTGCGGTCGCTTTCAGGGAAGACTGAGGCAAAAGGCTTTATGATAACAGAGCCTTGTTTTTGGCATGAAATCTGATTCCTCAGGCAGCAGCGATCTGGAACGTGTGATCGGCAAGGCAGCGGTGGAAGCTGCGCGGATGTCCAACCAGGCTAGCCAGGCGGCAAAGAAGATCCTGGGAGATGTGAGCAGCGAAATTGGAGAGGCCAGAAGCTACGATATAGCCGCCATAGATCTAATCGAGACCGAGGAGGAACTGATTGCTCTGGTTGCCCTGCCCGGTGCCTCCAAGGATAAGATCGATCTGAGGGTGACGGAAGATAACCTCTACGTCGATGCCAAGGCATCTGCAAGAGACGGAAAATACCTGAAGAGGGAGATCAGCGCCCTCTGCATGAGGCGGGATATCAAGCTTCCAGTGGAGATCAAGCCAGAGCAGGTGAGGGCTAGCTTCAAGGACGGCATATTGGAGGTGCACCTTCCAAAACTTGTAATAGTCAATGCCAAGAGGGTGCAGGTGGAGTAAGATCTTTCGGACCTGGCCGACCACACCCTTTTTGTGCGAGAATGGTGGCAAGGTAGCAAACAGAGACCGCTTGGGTTCTGCAATAGCCGCAAGCTATATTTCATTATCCAGTGTCTATGTTATCTATGAGAACTCTGAGCTACCGAATCACTCTCCGTAAGGAGCCCGAAGGAGGTTACACCGTGATGGTTCCGACGCTTCCAGGATGTGTCACTCATGGGAAGACCGTGGAAGAGGCCATCGAGATGGCCCGGGATGCCATTACGGGTTACATCGAGAGTCTCATTGAAGACGGAGAAACGGTTCCCGTAGAGGAAGATCTCATCGAGTGCAGGCTGACTGTGGAGGCTCATGCCTAAGCTGCCATCACTTAATCCTCAGAAAGTCATAACTATTTTAGAAAAGAAAGGTTTCGTATTGAAAAGAGTCACAGGAAGCCATTAATTATTTGTTCACCCGGAAACAAAGAGAAGAGTTACAGTTCTTTATCATAGCCCAGGATATCGCCAGAGGCACACTTCTCCGGATTCTGGAAGACGCTGGAATAGACAGAGAAGAGCTGCAAAATCTTCTTTGATTGAATGCAACTTTGCGGTGCTATAATCAGTAAAAGAAAAAATAATTACGAGGGACAAAAACAGGGAGTTCTTCACCTAGCTCCCACTATCCAGGCTCTCCGTATTCACCACCTTATAGCTGTAGTCGATGGCCGTCTTCTGCCTTGGCAAAAGCTGCAGCCTCCACTTCAAGCTCGTCGCCGTGCTCTCCATTGGCTTTGGCGAGACAGAGACAACCACAGCTTCCTGCGGAATGGTGTCCGTGACCTCCACTGTTGCCGCGCGATCCAGGTTGCTCTCGACCTTCATGTGATATGTCCAGGTCTCAGTGGTCTCCTTTACAGTACGATTCCGCCCCGCGGAACTGATATCCAGGATCTTTTCTGTGATGTTGTAGTCCGAGAGCTTTCTTGATACCTTCAGATCTGCAGACGGGCCAACGACGATGGAAGCGTTTGTGCCTGAAGCCGTGTAGGGCATCTGAATTGTGGAGACGTACTCATCGTTTTTGTAAAGCAGCGCCCTTCCCGAAGGCCAGGGACCGGGCAGGGTATTATTGAGCCGTATCTCCTCCAAAGCAGGGCCTTCCTCCTGGCTATAAGCATCCCAGGTGTAAATTCTCACCAGAGGCGCATTCTCCTGTAAGAGCGGAAAGCTAGTTTGCTTGTTCATAGCAAGATCCTTTCGTCCTTCCAGCTCGAAGATATAGAGCGTCTCAAGCTCGGATGACGACGGCGCAGCGGCCGGTGCGGCGGCTTCAGCGGCAGGAGCGGCAGCCAGCATCATCCTTGCCATGGTCTGCGGTGCAGCTTTGGCAAGAATAGGCTCCACGCCGGAGTATAAGCCCGCCACAAGCTTCAGCCTCACGGCCTTCAGCTCCTCTCCGCCGCTATTGGTGAGAAGGGCATTAGCATTCACCGCAACAGAGGCATTGCCAAGATGCAGGTCATACCTTGGCTCCCAGGAGGCGGCATTGTACATAAGATAGCTGAGAGCAAAGCTCTGCGGCCCGGCTGAGGAGAGGTTCAGGGTGTAGACCGGATTTCCGTCGTAGACCACTCGCTCCACAGTCGCGTTGCTGACCGATAACAGGACTGATGATTTGTCGGCGGCATCAGGAAGGTTGATCACGAACTTA
>CABMDX010000267.1 GCA_902385025.1 uncultured archaeon
AGCTTGCCTGTGATGCTGGGATTTGATTTCAGCCCCTCTGCAAGCTCAGCTGAAGCTTTCGGCACTTGGAGCGCCTCGAAGAGCCCTGCCTCAACAGCTGTTGAGATCGCATAAAAGGCATCCATGGATGAAGAGAGATTCCTGGGGGGATTTGACCTGATATCTGATCCTAAGACCAGATCCAGATTCTGCGTTACATTGTCGAGCATATCTATCACTACGTACCTTGGGCCTAGTTGCATATTATATGAAATTACAGCAATTTCGTAAGAATACATCATACATAAAAAGATATCGGTGATTAACAGAATCGAGTTGATTGAGATGAAAAATGCTGGAAAAAGATGATAAGGATCGTCCCAGCATTTCCGTGAGTGAACCTTCACCAATAACGAATAAAGGGCATGCAAAATATCATGCGTCCATGAGGCTCATGGAGGATCCCATGCGGCAAGATCTGACTGCCTCACGTATTGAGTGAATTTATCTAGACGGACGGCTTAATTGCAGAGAAAGCCAAAATTTGAGGTATCTCAAGAGATATGTAGAATCTAAAGTATAAGTCAGGAAATTGAACTGCAACAGGCGCCAGTTCAGATGAGGTGAGAAGCATCCTGATAGAAGGAATACCTCGAGAAAGAAGCGTTAACGTATGATGGGAAATGACCGCTATTCCAAAGAGCCCATGGTTTTTTATTTGGCAATAAATTAAAAAAATGTAAATTCAAACTACCAAAATGAATAATAATGAATAACAGGAACATATAGTTCGGTCTGCAAATCAGTATAGAGATCTGAGATGATATATAACCATAAGAAAAGGAGCACGCTAAATGCATTCCAAGCCACCGAAAGCCAATAAAAATCTCCCTGGGACACCTACACAATGCAATGGAGAAACGGAAAAATTGCAGAGCGACCCACAATTATTTAAATTTATTATAGAATATGCTCCTTTTGGGCTGGCTCTAATAGATGAATTTGGAAATTTTTGTCAAACTAATCCAAAATTTAAAGAATTATTTGGTTATGATCCAATTGAGGTCTCGACCGGAAGGGAGTGGTTCAGAAGAGCATACCCTGATCCTACCCAAAGACATGATGTGATCTCATCATGGATTAATGATTTAAAAGGCGCCCTTCCTGGTGAGAAAAGGCCAAGAACCTATGCCGTAACATGCAAAGATGGAACTGAAAAAATAATAAAATTCACAGCAGTTAAACTTAAAAGTGGCAAAGATCTGCTTACATTAGAAGATATAACTGAAAGTAAAAAGTCTGAGAAAGCCTTGCGGGAGAGTGAAGAAAGATATCGCCTATTCTTCGAGACATCAAAAGATTGCGTTTTCATAACTTCTAAAGATGGAACCTGGATTGATTTCAATAATTCAGCAGTTGAGTTATTTGGCTATACCAATCGAGAGGAGTTCTCGAAAGTTAGAGTAGTTGACCTTTATGCAAATCCAGAAGATAGAGAAAAACATCTTATATTTATAAATGAACATGGATTTTCAAAAGAATACCCATTGGATTTAAGGAAAAAGGATGGTACCATTTTCCATGCTTTGGTAACTTCAGTCAGATTGCAGGATGAGACAGGCAGTACTGTAAAATATCAAGGAACTATCAGGGACATTACTGAACGCAGGGAATCAGAAAAAGAGCTAAAAAAAGCCCATGATCAGCTGCTTGGAATCATAGAATTTCTGCCAGACGCAACTTTTGTAATTGATCGCAATAACAGAGTGATCGCCTGGAATCGAGCAATGGAAGAAATGACGGGGATGAGCAAAAAGGACATTATAGGCAAAGGCAATTATGCGTATGGATTTCCATTCTATGGAGAACCAAGGCCAATTCTGATAGATCTCATAGATAAAAGCGATGAAGAGATCGAATCGAAATATACAAATGTCAAAAGAAAAGGAAGAGCTATATTTGGGGAAGCTTACGTGCCGTCTTTATTTGGAGGGAAAGGGGCATATGTCTGGGCAACTGCATCCCCTCTTTTTGATAGCGATGGCATATTGATTGGCTCTATCGAGTCGATACGTGATATCACAGATCAAAAGACTGGAGAGAAAGCACTGCTCGAATCGAGAGAATATCTTGATAAGATCATTGACTGCATTGCAGACCCAATATTTGTCAAAGACAGTAAACATATATTTGTTCTCGTTAATTCTGCACAGAGCGCATTGGCCGGGAGGCCGCCAGGAGAATTTATTGGGAAAACGGACTACGACTTCTTTCCGAAGGAACAGGTGGATGTTTTTTGGAAGCAAGATGACCTCGTCCTCGAGACCGGTCAGGAAAATGTAAATGAGGAAGAGATCACAGATGCAAAGGGACGTATTCGAACTATAGTAACCAAGAAGACCTTATACACGGACAAGTCGGGAGAGAAATTCATTGTAGGGGTAATAAGAGATATTACCGAAAGCAAAGAGGTAGAACAGGAGCTTCGAGATAAGGACTATCTGATGGCGGGCGTTGCTCTTGCCACAAACGTTCTTCTTACCGAGAAGGATTTAAAATCTGCTATCAATCAAGCCCTCGAGCTCCTATGTGCGGCCGCAAATGTTGACCGGGTCTATGCCATTAAGATTCACGAGCCAGACATCAGCAAGTTCACTGCTAACCTGTGTTATGAGCGCGCAAGAGATAAAACAAAAGTCTGCATGGATAAATCTAAAGCATGCAGTCTTTACAGATATCTGGCCTCATCTCATTGGTATGAAACGCTCTCTTCAGGTCATATGATCAAAGGTCTCATTCGGGATTTCTCTGAATCTGAGCGGATTATGCTTGAGTCTCAAGGTGTCAGGTCCATTTTGGTCATACCTATCTCATTAGAGAGCAAGTTTTGGGGATTCATCGGTTTCGATGACTGCAATTCAGATCGCACCTGGAATGGTATCGATTTATCAATTCTTCAAGCCGCGGCAGCCTCTATAGGGGGTGCTATTACCCGAAAGTATGCAGAAGACAATCTCAGAGAAGCCAAAGAAGCAGCAGAATCTGCAGCACGGGCAAAATCAGAGTTTTTGGCCAACATGAGCCATGAGATACGGACTCCTATGAATGCAGTTATAGGCTTGACAGGCCTTCTCATGGAGACTGATCTGACCATGTAACAGCGCTATTATCTGGATGTGATCAGACGCAGTGGGGACTCGCTGCTATCGGTTATAAATGATATACTCGATTTCTCAAAGATCGATAGTGGTAAAATGGAATTGGAATCCGTGCCGTTTGATTTGGAAATGTGCATAAAGGAGGCCCTAAATCTTGTGCAGCCAATTGTCTCGAAAAAAGGCTTGAATATGACATATATAATTGCCGAAGGCACTCCTCAAGCGATCATAGGGGATCCTACAAGGCTTAAGCAAGCCTTAACGAACCTGCTCAGTAACGCCATTAAATTTACCGACAAAGGTGCGATATCAGTTTCAATCTCGAGCGATAAACTCAGTGATAAAAGTCGCGAAATCTGCTTTTCGGTAAAAGATACTGGAATTGGAATTCCTGAAGAGAAGATGAGTCGTCTTTTTCAATCATTCACTCAAATAGATTCATCGACTACACGCAGGTATGGGGGCACAGGGCTGGGTCTCGCCATAACCAAGAAGCTTGTGGAAATGATGGGTGGAAATATTTGGGTTGAAAGCCAATTAGGAACAGGCTCAATCTTTTGTTTTACAATACAAGCCGATGAGGCATTAATCAAGCCCGCAAATGGAAAAGCAAAGTCCATCCAAGAGAGCAACAATTCAAAGGATCGAAACCATGTTCCTCGGATACTGTTAGCCGAAGATAATCCTATAAATCAGATAGTAATAATGAAAATGCTGGACAAGCTCGGATATCATGCGGATGTCGCAGCTAATGGGATAGAGGTCTTGCATTCCATGGATCTCCAGCTTTACGATCTAATTCTCATGGACGTTCAGATGCCAGAAATGGATGGATTTGAAACCGCAAGAACGATTCGAACGCGCTGGCCTCTTGAAGATCAGCCGAAGATTATCGCAATTACTGCCTATGCGCTTAAAGGTGATCGAGAGAGGTGTCTCGCAGCAGGCATGGATGATTATATCAGCAAACCGCTGAAGCTAAATGAGTTGCGGACGATCCTGGAATATTATATTTAATTTGCAGGATCGCGAATGACGAAGCGAGAAGTCCACATCCTTTAGCATGTAATGCTGTTCAAGTCCATCTAATCTGCTTTTGGGAAACCTACTATATCCACCGTCTGCGAAGCAATCTTTATGTTTTCCGATTTCTCGATGCCTTCAAGAATTTTCTGGCTGATTTTATTGCGGATCGTTCTCCTTTGTCTGGCAGGAGTTATATATCGAGCTGTCAGCTCTATCCAGTTGTCCGTCAACTTAACAAACACCTCCGCATTCATCGAGCCTCCTGAAAGAAAATACTTAAGTTCCATATGAGATATCTCCTTCTTGGCAAGTTCCTCGACCGCCTTGGTCTCCTGGCTGATAGCTTCAACTATAAGCGTTCTTGCGGCCCTCCAGTCACTGCTATACGTTATTGGAAATGATACTTCATCCCAGAGAAAATCAAAATCCTTTGTAAAATTATTAATAATATTGAATAAAACATAGCTATTCGGGATTATGGAAAGCCTGCCTGTGGGCTGGTCAGCGGCGACCCACTCGCTTATCTCCATTATAGTTGTATAAAAAATATCGATATCGATCACATCACCCATCTTGGAGCCTATCTCGATTCGATCACCTACTCTATAGATTTTGAGGAAAAATATGCTCAAACCGCCCACAAAATTTTTGGCGACATCCTGCATGGTCAGGGTGAAGGCAGCGGCCACAAGGCCAAAGCCCAATACGAGGGACTGCAAATCCTCCACCCAAATGATCCAAAATACAAAAATATTAAGTAAAATATATAAAAAGTAAAAGCTCTTGGAGATGTAATATCTTCTCTGAGGATCAGCGATTTTGGTTATATATCTATCCTCAAAAAAGAGTTTAAAAACAAGATAAATAAATACTAATACGATAATTGTGGCAATTCCTCTGGTCAAATGGACGTTTTGATACCAATAATTGGCCAACCATAACAATCCGGCAATTGATACAAGCATTGCAGGATAAGTCCAGTTTCGTGGCAAGATTATGCCCTCATCTTGATTTTAGCTTTAGTGGGTGATTTGAGCATGCAATCTTAATCTAAGTTTCGATTGATTTTCATAATGGGCCATCCATTATACAAAGCTGCTTTGATATCGGTTAAAGCGGGGAATGGTTCAACCAATCGCAATATTTTTAGATGATAGCTGCATAATTAAAGTTAAAAATGTCTTCGCCCCAGTGTGTCATCAAGGAGAGCGGCTATTCTCCGGAATTATTTGGATACGAAGAAATTCTCAAGAACATAGAGGAGGCAGTCGAAAAGCTGGATTCGAGCGCAAGATCCAATATTGCCATAATTGGAGATCCCTTTTCAGGACGCAGCGAGCTGCTTCATAAGATATCTGAGCTCTGCCAAGGAAGAGAATCCAAGATATTTTTCAGCCGCCTGGTGGGAGATGAAAATTTTCTGCACATCATCGAGAAATCCGGGGATATCGTGCTTGTAGACGACTGCCAACTTCTTTTCTCCCGCAAGATAGGAGGATTTAGGAAGCTTGATCTTTTTCTAAACATTGTTGCCTCATCCAATAAGCTGTTCATCACCACCTGGAACCAGTTCTCCTGGAATTATCTGCGCTTCTTGTATCCGCTGGAGAGTATTTTTTCATTCAGGATCGAGCTTCCACGGCTCGGGCAGATGGAACTCAAAAATTTGGTTATGAGCACCTGCGAATGGCAGATGACCTTTGTTGAGGATAAGAAGATAAGGAAGGATCAATGGCTTGTGTTTTCCGAGCTTCCAGTTGATTTGACGCTTTTTAAAAGAACCTTGCGGATTCCTGTACCCAGGCTTGATTATTCTGCACTAAGATCCCGTTTTCCGGCAAAGATCGGATCATCCGAACCGGAGAACGAGACCTCTGTGGAAGATAGAGTATTCCAGCGATTAAAGGATGCATCGGAAGGAAACCCTGGCGTGGCCAAGGCTATCTGGAAGAGGAGCACTCCCAAAGCAGAAGGCTCTATCACGCCGGAAGATATAATCAAGCCTCAGTACAAAATTGATCTCGATTACGACCAGGCATTCTTGCTGTACAATATCCTGTGTATGGAGTGCGTCAGTGTTGAGGAACTGACGGGCATAATTGGTCATAATGCCAATGTAAATAGGTTTATCCAAGATCTGAAAAGGACCGGCCTGATCTCTATCGAGAATGAGCTTCTGAGCATCATGCCCGAGGCATTGCACAGCATAGAACGCTACCTGAAGAGCGTGCGGCTGGTGTGTTAAATGACGAATGTAGATGTCATTTCCGGGCCTGTTAAATCCATAAATGCTTCTACCATCTTAACCTCGCTGGGGATGCTCTTCTTGGCCTATGCTGCCAGCCGCATCTCCACTTATGTGCTAACCCGCCTCTCTGAATGGAAGTTTCTCAACGTCTTCGGGTTGAACAGGATAACTGTCAAGATATTGATACCGCTCTTGAAGTTTGCCTTTTATTTCGCAGCTATCTATTTCATTTTGGCGAGTGTCCTCAACATTGCATCGGATGAGCTCATCCTCTTTTCAGGTCTCTTGGGGGCTGGCCTCGGCTTCGGCCTGCAAGGCCTCTTTGCCGATGTGATAGGTGGTCTGCTGATCGTTGTGGAAAGGCCTTATCAGATCGGCGATAAGGTGACTATGGGCGGCCATTATGGAGAAGTCACTGATATCGGGCTTAGGGTCACAAGACTGGTGACGCCAGATGATACCATGGTATCGGTGCCAAACAGCACGATCTTTCATAATCCGATAGCAAATGCCAATGCAGGGAACCTGGAGATGATGGTGGTGATAGATCTATTCATTGATCCAGGCTGCGATGCTACTTTGGCCATGGATATTCTAAGAGAAGCGCTGGTTACCTCAAAATATGTTCGGCTATCCGGGAAACACAAATATGTAATCCTATTGAAAGCTTTTCCATTCTATAAGCGCATTCGTGTCAAGGGGTATGTCAACGATTTCCGCTATGAGTTCCCTTTCGAGACAGATGTAACCAGGAGGGCCTGGCAGCAGTTCAGGCGTGCTGGCATCAGACCGCCCAGAATGATTCTGGCAGAAGAACATACCTATAGGGGCGAGCCCGGGATCTAAAGATCGTGAATCCCATATAGCCCTCCAAAGCATATCGAAAATAGACGTAATGGATGATAAGTTAAAACACTGATTGGAACTGGGATCAACCGGCGTTTCCCAGCTCTTTGGCCTTGGCAAAAGCAGCTTCAGCCTCCTCATCTCTTCCGATGCCTTTCAGTATTGAGCCCTTATTCTCCCATGCGTATGCGTTTTCTGGATCTAACTTGATGGCCTCGTCGATGCATTTTTGCGCTTCACTGTATTTTTTCTGCTCCATGAGAGCCCAACCTTTATTGTTCCAGGCCCAGGCATAATTCGGATCGAGTTCAATAGCCTTTTCAATGCTCTCGAGAGCATCATCGTATTTTTTCTGCATGATGAGAGCCCAGCCTTTATTGTTCCAGGCTACCGCTAAATTTGGATCTATCCTGATGGCCTCGTCGAAGCATTTAAGGGCCTCCTCATAATTTTTCATTTGCATAAGAGCCCAACCCCTGTTGTTCCGGGCCCAGAAATAATTGGGATCTAGCACAATTGCTTTGTCGAATGCATTGATAGCTTCAACATATCTTCCTTGAATGGTCAGGTTATAACCTATCTCGTCCCATGCATATGCATCTTGCGGATTGCTTAATTTTGCCAACTGCATTTCTTGATTAGGCGATGAGATATCCATCTCCTTTATCAAAAAATTTTCTGACTTATTGCCATCAAATCTATTTGGCCCTGCATGCTTTCCATCGATTACATATACTTCGATTTTATTATCACCTATATCCGCGTCAGTAGTTCTCCAAATCCATGAATCATTTGCTATCCAGCCAGTCGCAGCATAGCCATTCAGGATGAAGCGATAAAGGATTTGATCATTTTCTGGGTCTTTGGCCCTGGCGGTCCAGGTTACGACCGAACCAGCTTCTTTTGGGCTGTTTTTGTCTGGAGTCAGGCTTATTATTCTTGGGGCCTTATTAATTGTGTACGGCATCCTTAGTGGAATCAATTTATATTTATCTCGGATGCGAAGGACATTATGTCTATCGCCCGGAAACAAAGGCCCTCCTGGATGTGCATTTCCCTTTTCATCTGGCCCCCAATCCAGGTTAAGCCAGGCTTCTTTCGTATCGGTATCTATGTGGCCATAGATTTTGCCAGTATTGAACTCCTGCTGCAGCCACTTTATGATCTCTTCTACCTGATTATTTGTATCATTCAGCTTGCCCAAGTAGACTTCAGTATAAGCATGGCCGCCTATGCTGTTATTATTGGCCAGGATAATTCTAGTAGCTCCGCCGATGGACTCAATAAGTGCTGCCATGAGGACTGCAAAATCATCGCAATCTCCTAGGCCCACGCAATTTGCCTCATCACCTATCATCAATGACTCGTTAGCATAATTCCAGGAATCTATGCCTCTTGTATCTGACACATAACTCCAGGCTTTCTTTGCGTTGTCACCATATTTCAGATAAAAATAAATCTCGTTAATCTGATCGATTCTATGGTCGCCCGGATATTTGGATGCCAGCATGGCTGCAGTCTTGCGTATCCTGTAATCCTCTGGCTCTACTTTCTTGTTAAGCTCGTCCTTCAGGTCTATTGCTGTCTTTTTCAATCTTCCTTCGGGAGTGTTGCCGCCACCTGTAATAGGAATTTCCATGATCTCGCTATTCGCTGGCGAAGTAACCGAGGGAACACCAGCAAGATCTGGGGAGGAAGAACTCGCCTCTTGTAGCTGAATTGAGGAATAGTCAGCCAAATCAGAAGCGCCTTCCCCAAACACAAACGGCACATCTGAGGCTAGTCCTGACCCGCTAAGGACGACTAAACAGATCCAGAAAACCCGGGGCGACATGGCGATATTATATATACGGTCTTTCAACTACTATAAGTACTTTAAGTTGGATTGATATTTTTGTAGAGTCCCGAAACTCTTGACTTTATATACCCATCACTGGCGCATGGGCAAGAAGAACAAAATCGTAAAGCTAACTCCTCGAAAAATCAGATATATAATCCGTTACAAAACCAATAACCATAG
>CABMDX010000268.1 GCA_902385025.1 uncultured archaeon
TCATGGTAGCGGCTCTTTTTGCAGCAAGCCGCCTTCCCGTATCGGTATGCATTCCCAATTCAAGCTTCAGGAGCTTCCTGTAAAAATGATCGAGATTCCATTTTCGGTCATCCGGCTCCCTTGACCGGCAGAAAGGATCAGCAGGATCGTAAAGCGGCCTGTTTAGCGCTCCTCCTGTCAGAAAGACCCTGGCGATTCCGATGGCTCCGAGGGCATCCAGCCGGTCAGCATCCTGCAGGACCCTGGCCTCCAGGGTCTCGGGATTGATTCCTTTTGAGAAGCGGTGAACTTCGATTGCGTAGAGCACCTTTTCATTTACGGCTTGCGATATGCCCAGAGTCTTCAGAAAATCCAAGACAATCTTCCGGCGATGGAATTCCTGCCCGTCCGATTTTTCGGGATGCTTTGAGCCCGAGCCTGCATCGTGCAGCAGGGCGGCAAGCATGACTATCTGCATATCTGCGCCCTCCTGCTCGCCGATGATCTGGGCTGTCTTGCAGACGCGCAGGATGTGGGAAAAGTCGTGAGCGGGATCTGTTTCCAGATACAGGCTGCGTGCGCTGTCCAGAAGGGTTTGAGGCAGGAAGCGGGAAGGATGGGACATTCAAGAGCGAAAATGAGGCTTTATGGGATAAATATTCTGGTGAGGACGGCATTCCGGGGATGAGGCGAGCATTTTACTCGATCAATGATTATACTGGACCGGAGAAACAGTGAATGCTTCCATGAGTACAAATCCTTTATTTCAAGCTCTGTCTACCCTTCTTTCGAATCTCCCTGTAAATATGCCCAAACATGTTCCCGGCAAAGAACTTCGGCGGAGTCCTCTTTCCCAGGATTCTCGTTCGCCCGGCTCTTATGGCTCCCAGCACCCCTTCCACATCCTGAGCCTCGATCTCCGTCACTCCCAGTCCCACGGTCTCTGCAAAATGAGAATCGCTCCCCGCGACCATTGGTATGCGCCGCATTCCTGCCTCAATCCTGGCCCTTGCATTGGCGAGGCCGAAGATGTGTTTGGAGTTATAGACCTCCACTGCATCGGCATCCGGAATCCTGCCGAGGGCATGCCTGAAGGGATGATATGGATGGGGAACGTCTGCTATGCCGCCCATCTCATGAGCCTTCTTTATCGTCTCTTCACGGCTCATTCTCTTTTCAGGAGGCGTCTCGACTCCCAGAACCAGGAGATGGCCCTCCGATGTTGTGACCTCGACTCCGGGTATGAGGATCAAATCGAGCTTATGGTCCCCGATATATTTTCTGGCGGCTGGAATTCCTCGCATGGTATCGTGATCTGTGAGGGCAATGCCGTCGAGGCCTCTCTTCTTCGCAGCATTGACGATCTCCGATACGCTGGCATGGCCATCTGAATAATTGGAGTGAATGTGCAGGTCGAACTTCATGTTCCGTCTGCCGGCAGTTTTTCGGGCCTGGTTATATATCCTTTGATGATTTATAGGAATATAACCAAATGGACGATCAATTTTCGGAATAATTCCGGTGCTTACGGTCTCGGATCTGGAAATGGAATTCTAACGGCTTGATTTCAGTGGATCAAGCGATAAGCGTAAAAACTTGCAGCAAGTAATAAAAATTGATGTCTGCTCGACGGAGAGCGTACTCGATGCACCCCTGGGCATTAGTACTGATGGCGCTGTTTCTGATGGTCGCATCAGCCCAATGTTCAAACGAGCCAATGCAAACGGTCAGTGCCGATGAGATCCGAGGCCAAATCGTAAATGGCGAACCGTTTTGGTATGATCGCGCGATAATCGAAGGAGATCTAAATATTAGTAATTTAAATATAGATACTCCTATACACATAACGAACTCCGTGATGAATTGGCTAGATGCAGAAAATAGCACATTTAATAAAAATGTTGACTTCAGCGGGACAACCTTTCATGGTTCTGCCATCTTAGATAATTCAAGGTTCAATGAAGATGTCGATTTTAGCAATACTGTCTTTGATAGACTAGCATATTTTTATATGTGCAATTTTAATAATAGAGTCGCTTTTGAAAATTCCACGATGCATGATGAGGCTTCATTTTTCGGATCAACTTTTTGGCATGGAGCCAATTTCGGAAAATCCTGTTTTTTTGATAAATTCAATATCCATAGATCTATTTTTTATGAACACGCCAGCTTCTCCAGCACAACCTTCAACAGGACCGCGGATTTTAGATGGACTAGATTCAATTCATATGCCGATTTTGATCAATCGAGGTTTAGAAATTTGGCCGATTTTGGTTGGTCCCTCTTCTTAAAATATGCAATCTTCAAATCCTGCAATTTTGAAGGTGTTGCTGATTTTACAGGTTCGAACTTTGATTCTTGGTCATTTGAAAGAGCAAATTTCAATGGAGACGCCATCTTTCAGCAATGCAGGTTTGATTCTATCTATTTAGCCGAATCGAATTTTAACGGTGAAGCCAACTTCAGGAATATTCATAGCAATAATACTATTGGCTTATGGACAACGCGAATTGATGATTTTATCGCTGACTGGAGCGATGTCAAAGGGGACTTATTTAGCTTCGATACCCGTGAAGATAAAAAAGAGATATATCGGAAGCTTAAAATAAAATATGAAGCCAATGGATTATATAATTTTGCCGATGAGTGTGCATATCAACTCAAAGTGACGGAATTAGAGGACGAAAAGGACCCTATTTATTATATATTTAATTTCAGCTCAAGAGTTCTTTATGGATGGGGGTATAAACCGCTTTACCCTGTGGTTTGGTCTGCTGCAATCATAATCCTATTTGGGATACTGTGGCATATTCTCGGTCTCAATAAGCCGAATCTAGGTCCTGAAGAATATAACTTCGCCACTTATTGGACCTCCAAAGCCGGCTCAGGCGGCATAAAGAGATATTTGCAGGCTTTATCCTTCAGCGCAAATGTATTTCTCTCCGGGACGAAGTTCTTCGTGGACCCGCCTGACATTCCCAAGATGCATGAACGTTCCATGTCGCTGATAAAGTGCGCATTCACTCTGGAGAGAATACTCGGGGCGTTATTCTCCATATTATTATTGCTTGCTCTCTCCAAGACGATAATAAGGTGAAATATATGATGATACGAGTCGCTTCTTTTCGTCACAGCATCACGAAATGAGATGAATGAGGCTGGGCAAATGGTGTCCTCTCTGGCCCATGCCGCATCCATTTTCAGCCAAATATCTCAGGCACAGCCATGCTGCCCTTTAAAGCTGAGGCTGCAGCGGTTGCAGGGCTCGCCAGATAAACCCTCCCGCCCTTGCCCATGCGCCCCGGAAAATTGCGGTTGGATGTGGATACGCAGACCTCGCCCTCGGCCAGCACGCCCATATGCGCCCCCAGACACGGCCCGCATCCGGGTGGCGCGATCATGGCCCCGGCCCGCGCCAGCATCTCGATGATGCCATTTTGCAAAGCCTCCAGGAAAACCTCGCGCGAGGCAGGAATGACCAGCGTCCTTGCTTTTACCTGCTTTCCCAACAGGATCTTCGCCGCGATCTCCAGGTCCTCCAGCCTGCCGTTGGTGCAGGTGCCGATGAAGACCTGGTCGATCTCTATGCCCTCCAGCTCAGAGACCGGTTTTACATTGTCCACCCTGAAGGGCTCTGCCACCTGGGGCTCAAGATCGGTTATGTCATACTCGAACTCATAGTCGTAAGATTCGGGATCGGATCTGACCGGCACATAATCCCGCCGGGCACGGCCAAAAAGCCAGGCATCCGTCTTCTCATCCGGTGGCACGATTGCAGCCTTGGCTCCCATCTCCACTCCAAGGTTGCACAGCGTCATCCTTCCGGATATGCTCATGGACTCGACTGCAGGGCCTGTGTACTCCACTGCCCTGTATGTCGCCCCATCTGCACCCTGCTCTCCGATCACCATGAGGGCGATGTCCTTGGCTGATACGAATGGTTTCGGCCTGCCCGAGATCTTGATGGCCATCGTCTGGGGCACCTTGAACCATAGCCGCCCCCGAGAATAGACCTCGGCCATGTCCGTCGCTCCAAGGCCCGTTCCAAAGGCCCCGAGGGCTCCATAGGTGCAGGAATGAGAGTCCGCGCCAACCACAAGCAGCCCTGGTAAGGCAAAGCCCTGCTCTGGAAAAACCTGGTGGCAGACACCCGATCCGCAATCGAATAAATTGGAGATCCCGCTGGAGCGCGCCCATTCGCGCACCTCCTTTTGCAATTCCGCCGTGGTCTCATTATTGGCAGGAACGATATGATCGAAGGGTATGACAATCTTTTCCGGGTCCCAAACCCTGGCCGAGCCCATCTCCTTGAAGGCTTTGATAGCCAGGACCGATGTCCCGTCGTGGGACATGGCATAGTCTATTTCCGCCTCAACAATCTCCCCCGGTTCCACCATCCTGCCTGATCCGGAGTTCTTAGAAAAAATTTTCTGGCTGATAGTCGCCACTGCCATTTTGTGCCTCAGGGCTGATAATGGCGATTCTATCTCTTAAGCTCAACGCTTGCACTGAATATCTTCTTCGGAGGGCATCATATAGGCAATGTCCTCAGCCGGGTGGCGGTACAGCCTTGCGCCCAGGCGCTTCTGGTCCAGAATATGCCCGATCAATCCGATGCTGCGACCGAGTGCGAAGAGCCCGTTCAAATAGCCGAGGCGAACGACCTCATCGATCTCCGCCTTGCTGAAGGCTCCACAGGAGCTCATCAGGTCCAGGAAGAGAATGCCGATGCACCCGTCCACATTCAGGATCAAGTTGCCTTTCTTGGCGGTGGTGAGCTTTTCCACCTGCAATGCATAGTTGAGCAGCCCAGTGCTCGGGAAGTTGGAGCGAGCATAGGCGATAAGCAACTGCACACGCTTGTCAGGATTTTTAACGCTCTTGATCTTGTGGCCAATGCCCGGGATGTTTATGCCCCTCTTCTTCATGTCGCCCACAAACTGCTCAGGCGTCATGCCAGTCTCTTTGGCCCGCTTGAACTCGCGTGCGGCGTCGTCGATGGCGCCGCCAAAGCGCGGCCCGATTGTCAAGAGACCGCTGCATAGCGACGAAATAAGATCCTTTCCTGCACAGGAGGCCACAATGGAATTATGGGCGCCCGACACTGCCGATCCATGATCTGCCACAATCTGCAGCACAAGCTCGATGAACTGAGAAGCGTAGTCGGGCAGCTCCTTCTTGAACCAGAGCAGGCCGATGACTCCTCCAATGCCCATCTTTTGATCGAGTACAGAGGAGAGTTTCTTTCCTGCATAAAGCAGCTCCTCTCCACGATCATCGGATACCGTGCAGATGAAGGTAGTAGGCCGGCGGATGTCTCCAGATGCCAGTGATTTGCCGTAGTCGGCAGGAATCCTGGGAACCTGTGGCTCCGCGAACTTTTTGACAAGCCCCTTTTCCAGCAGCATCTCATAGACAAGGCGCACAGTATCGCCATAGCCGTCGAAGGATGTCGGAACATAAGCTCCTGCCTCGCGGAAGGCATCGTTCTTGGCCTGGGCCGTCTCCTTCTGAGTGTCTGCTTTGGCTCCGGCATGGCCGAACTGAACGCTTGCCGGAAGCACAGGCGAGCAGGTTCCAGTAACCCATGCCACCAGAGGCTTCGTGATCCTGCCCTCTTTCAAAGCCTGAATTATCTTGTACTCATCCTCGCCGCCCAATTCACCAAGGCACGCGATCATCTTGATGGCTGGATTCGCTTCATAGCGCAGAATGTGGTCGAGAAGATTCGACCCTGGATAGCGATCTCCTCCAATTGCCACGCCCTCGTATATGCCATCGGAATTGCGAGAGATGATATTGAACGCCTCATTGAGCATGCCTCCGGATTTGGAGACAAAGCCCACGCATCCGGGGCGGTAGAGCTTGGAGGCGATGATGTTCTCGATGGTGCCTGCGGTGTTGCCGATGCGGAAAGCTCCGGCAGCCATTCCGCCCACGGTTGCAGGGCCGATAACGGTCTTACCCAATTTGCGGGCTGTAGCACTCATAATCCTAGACTGCCTCTCGGGCACGCCTTCAGCGATGACTGCCACAGTACGGATGCTGCCCTCCTGCAGGGCCTCCATGGTGGTCTCGAAGGCGGAGCGGTGTGATGCAAAATTGACCATCACATCCGCCTCAGGATAAGCTGCTGCCGCCAGCGCTATGGTTTTGTACATGGGCAGGATGATCTCTTTGGTTCCCCAGAATGCTTTATGAATTCCTGCTCTGCTGGGGTTGATGATGGCAGAGATGCTCGGAGACTCGCGATTGCAGATATAGTCGAAGTCCAGCATACGCTGGATGGCATTGGTCTGATAGCCGTAAACAAAAGCCTTGGTCTTTTTATCAAAGAGAACGTAATCTTTCCTGCTCATTGCATTGCACCTTCCAGGGCTAAAGGAACGATTCTCGTCATATGGGTTTCTGGCCCGTAGACCTCGATTGGCACACCCAGCTTCAAGCCTTCCTCGCGCATGAGCTTCAATCCCTGCTCAAAATTGGGGCCGCCTCTTCGCACATAGATCTTAACGCCCGCGGCCTGGAGCTTCTCTTTCTCTTCCTCCAGGGCCATTACCACACCCTTGAAGGTCTTGGCCACATCGGTGAAGTTGGCGATAGCGCCTCCAATGAGGAGCACCTTGCCTTCGGGACTAATATGGCGCGTCATCAGATCCAGAATAGTCTTGGTATAATAGTAGGTCTCCTCAGTGTTTGGATCGCCGCTGTACTCTCCATAATTGGCCATCTCTCTGGCATAACCCAGATCGCAGATGGTATCGGCATAAATCACGCTCGCGCCTCCACCTGCCACCATGGTCCAGACACGCCCCTCGGGGTTCAGGATGGTCAGCTTGAGGGATGCACCCGTTTTGGAATCGAGATCCTTGATGAACTGCTCTTCCCGAGAGAGGCTCCTTCCGAAAGGCTCCGGGAATGCCAGGCTATCCCACCGCTTCCTCTGCCAGTACTCTTCGGCATCATCAAGCTTTGCGACCATATCCAGCGGCACGATGCTGCTGCCATGAAAGGCAAAGGGATTGATCTCCAGATAGGCAAAGCCCAGTTCGGCGTAGAACTGATAGAGAGCCAGGACGAATTTCTCCACAGATGCGGCTTTGCCTGCCAGGCTTCTCTCAAGCTGGGCTCTGAGGTCCATGTTGTCGATACCTTCCAAAGCATCCACATGCACCCGAATTACCCTATCCCAATTCTCCTCAACAGAAATGCCACCCTGTGGGGAGATGAAGATATTGTCGCCATCGTAGTCGGAGCTAATTGCCACATAAAGCTCCTCATCGTGTGGTATGAAGGGTTCAATCAAGAAATGAGTAAGCTTGCCTGCTATGCCTCCTACGACAACCTCAGCTCCCATATTCTCATTGAGGTACTTCTTCACCCCGTCCCAATTTGCATCCAAAAGGACCAGTCCGTATTTGCCCCTCTTGCCAAAGAGCTGGTCCGGCTTGACCACAAGCCTCTCAGTCCTCAGCCATGGGTTCGTATTTGCCAGACCCTCCAGATCCGTCTCAGGTCCCACCAGGGCGAGATCGCCTCTATAGGAGAAATCATTGAGGTACTCGGGAAGGTATTTGGCCAACAAACGTTTTGCATCGTATTCCCTAATGCCTCTCTGTGCCATGTCCAAAACCACCTTCGCCGCCCTAATGTTTTTCTTATTTACAAACCTTTCCAATGATCTTGTCAGAGGTGCCAATGGCAAAGAGTAAAATACCCCAGAGAGATAGGCAAATTATGAAGTGCCCTGCTTGCGAAAACTCTTGCGTAAAGAACGCAGAAGAGATAATAGCCAGCATAGAGCAAAGGTATCTGGCCTGCCAGAGCTGCCCCCCTGAGCCGAATTTGGACAAGACCGGTCCTTTTAAAGAGCAGCCGAAGAGGCTTGAGCGATGCGACTCATGCCAGAGAGCAACGCTTGATGCAGTTATGCTCGATTGCCTGCGCATCCTGGTGGAGCATGGGCTGCGCGATGCAAGGGATACATTGCGTTCCGTTGGCATGCCACTAATAGAGGTGGGCTATCCTCTGGCCTATTCGCCGAGGCTTGGGCCCCGGAGCTTGATTATAATCGGGGAGAGGCTGAACAAGGATGCGGCGAAAGAGATGCTGGAGCAGATTCCCGAGATCAAGGGCGTCATCTTGAGCCGCGGCATAGCCGGCATGCGTGAATACGGCACAAAACCGCTGGAGAATGAGCTTCTGGCTGGCTGCGATTTGCGAGCCGACATTATCCAGAGCCTCTTTGGGGAGCTGGTCATCTACAAGAGCCAGTCCCGGATTCATATTGAGTTCTCACGGCAAAGCGCCCCAAAGATGAAAATCCTGGAACAAATTTGCATGCAGGGCAGGCATCGCGAAGTTGTGGATGGCCTATGCGGCCCCGGAACTTTGGGGCTGATGTGTGCCCTGGCAGGAGCAAAGCGCGTCGTGCTCAACGATGCCTGGCTCCCTGCGGTGCAAAATACGCTGCTGAATCTGGAGGTCAACCGACAAATCCTTGGAATTGAGGTGATAGAATATCCAGAGACACCGCTCGGGGCGGTAGGAAGCGAGCCCGTGCTCATGGGCCATGCGCGCGGGGCCTGTGAGATCGAGGTATATCATGGCGATCTGTCGAAGCTCTTTTTGAGAGCCAGACCTGCTGGCCTTTGCCTGATCGACCATTTTCCAGGATCGAAGACCGCCGAGATGGAAAGAGCCTGCAACTGCTGCAAAGAATTGGTAATAATATAATGGGACAGGGCGGATTGGAACCGCGGTCCAAGAGTCCCAAACCCTCGAGGATAGACCAGGCTACCCCACTGTCCCAAAAGACAA
>CABMDX010000269.1 GCA_902385025.1 uncultured archaeon
CAGATCACCATTTGGCGATGGGAGATGCATATGACAGCAAAATTTGGACTAAATTGGGGATATATGGAACATTGGTGAGAATTTGCATGCCGCGCCATCTGCAGAATGTTATCAATGTATATGAGGTGCCACATATAATATTCATATATATATATTCATTGGGTAAAATTTCAGGAATAATAACTCTGAAATTATGAATCTGGGACAACAGTATATCAATCTCAATGGAGAGCTTGAAACAACAACAAGGCCGAAGGATTATTTCTCTATTTTCCTTGATGGACAGCAAGGGAAAAGCTGCCATTCGTAATCCTTTAATACATAGTAGGATCTCGAACCCTAATTCTAGCTATTGGTATCGTGCAACTCCAGCCAGGGAGACGGACTTGCTCAAGCATGAGGATCTCATGGGTCCATATGGATAAGAGTATTACGAGATTGAGGTTCTGAGCCGAGCAGAAGAGGATATATGAGATCAATATCAAAAATTCTATTGCATCCTGACAAAGTTATCCGTTATTTAAATAGAAAATGTCTCGAAGCTTATATCGCAGCTATAACTCCGGATGATGCGGTTAGAAGCATAAGGTCTGGTCCATTAAAAGGAAAGAAATGGATTTATGGTTCGGGTTGTCTCAACTTCTTTCTCGGCACTTATGAATCCGAAATTGCTGATACATTTATAAAATATGCGAAGAAGAGCAATGTTATCTATGATCTAGGGGCGCATGTAGGATATTACACACTTTTAGCTTCAAAATACGTTTCACATCAGGGCGAGGTGTGTGCATTTGAGCCATTGCCACGGAATATATTTTATCTAAGAAAGCATATGGAATTAAATAAAATATCCAATGTACGTATTTTTGATTCTGCAATTTCGGATATAAACGGAATAGTGGAATTCAGGGAAGTGGACGATGATCAAGCAGGGACTCTTTGCAGTGATTCAATAATGTCTCATAAAGTCGGCTCAATTAAAACAAATTCAATATCCTTAGATGAATTTTTATTTAGGAATGAAAACAATAGACCCCCCCAGTTGGTGAAAATGGATGTTGAGGGTGCTGAATATGGCGCACTCAAAGGTGGGGAAAAATTGCTTGATGAATATCATCCAACGATTTTTCTTTCAACACATAATTGCCATTCAAAAGGTATACACAGACGTTGTTCTGATTTCCTGGAAAATTTGGGATATGAAATATCATATTTTGATCTTCATAAAAGAATTACAGAAATGGATGATCCGTGGTACGAGGTGCTTGCAGAATACAGGCTTTCGGATCAGCCGAAGCGTTGATTATGAACGTTCTGATGCTTGCTCTTTCTTGCGAATCCATGATTGGTGGCACAGATACAGTTCAATTAATTGCCTGAACTTTTGTCTGAGAAAACACATATCCTGAGAGTCCGGCATTGATTAGATAAACATGATCTTCTCTATTTGGCGGGCAGGGCAATGATCCGATTCCATTTTATCCCTTAGCTGCTTTTGTGCTTCTGTGTCTAAGTTGTTGGATTTCACTACCAAGGGTTTAATTATCGCTGGCACATCCAGCAAAATTACATGGGAATATGGACAACAGAACCACTGGTTCACCCTTGCGGGATGGCGAGGAACCGATAAACTCCGTTGACACATCGGCATAATATCCATATGTTCCGGCAAATGCAGAAAATCTGCCGCCTTCATTATTGGAAACGGTAACCCTCGCTCCGGCCCAATCCCCTATCGCTTTGATCCGCTATGCGCCAGTCAGGAAAAATGGGATTGGACTGTCACCGGATTCGACCGGGATGCTGAGATTGTTGCAGGCCATGCCTGAGCATACAAAGCGCGATACAGATGCCCTCCCATGATATCCGTATAGACTCCATTTGTCCCATACCAGTGCAACACAGCCCTAATATTAAATTTTATAATTTGCTAATAGCTTACTCCGCTCTCAAAGCCTCGATAGGGTCGAGCTTTGCCGCCTTATTGGCTGGATAGACTCCGGCGACTGTTGTGGTGAGCACACCAAACAGAATTCCGAGCAATATGGACTGTGGCGTTATGGCTGATGGAAGTCCCGCGAGGGTGCCGATTGCCAGGGATATGATCACGCCCAGCACAATGCCGATTATGCTGCTGACAGCACCCAAGACACCTGCCTCAAGCAGGTATTGCATTCGAATATCCTTCCTGGTTGCTCCCAGAGCCTTCATGACTCCGATTTCGCGAATCCTCTCCTTGACGGTGAGCATCATAACATTGGCGATGCCAATTCCTCCCACTACCAAGGAGATAGCTCCAATGCCTGCGAGGGCATATTTTATCATAGAAAGAATGCTCATGAGCGAGGAGAGCATATCCCGGGCAGTGGTGGCATCATATGCCTCATCCTTATGATATCTGCGCAGATCTGTCTTTATCCTTTCAATTATGGTTTCTATCTGCTCCGGATCCATGACAGTCACCTGGAATGTTCCGTAATTGTAGGTTTCATCACCCTTTAGCTCCTTCATTGCTTTGTGGGTGACATACATCTTGTTATTCTGGCTGCTGCCGCCCGGGGCGCCCATGCTGCTATCTTCCTCCTTTTCCAGCACGCCCACCACTGTGAAGTCCATGTAGTTATCCTGGTAATACAGGCGTATCTTGTTTCCAGGTGTGATCTTCATGCGAAAGAGGTTCTGCGAGACTCCCTCTCCGATGACGACCGACTTGTAATCTGATGCCTTGAGGAACCGGCCCAATGCCACCTTTTCCTTGAGGTCCTCCTCCTTATCAGGATCGACTCCGGTCAAGCTCGCAGAGGCATTCTTGGCGCGAAAGCGGACCACCACATTGGCAGAGGTCTCGGGCGCCACGTTCTTCACGCCCACCACGTTCTCCAGGATCTTGGTGTCCTTGTCCGTGAACTTGGCAG
>CABMDX010000270.1 GCA_902385025.1 uncultured archaeon
TAGAAAAAAGAGGAATATCTTATCAGAATTAAAAAATCTCTATCAATGATATTTTTGGTAGACATGCTTGCAATACACTTGGCTAACCTGGACTTCGCAAAAGAGGCCCGGAAAAATGATGACATGGGCGCTATGTACGGCCTCGTCCTAGGCAATAGGATACCTTATGAGTACTTCGTCACCATGGGCCATAACGACACAGATTTGGGCCCTGGCGACGATCCCTGGGAAACGGGGTCTTACGACCTGGCCCTGATGAATGCAAGTATTGAGAATTTCAATGTGCTGAAGTACACATCGGTGCTTCCTCCCGAATCGAAAGAGATCAACTTGAGCCAGGCAAATAAGTACTTCCACCACGGCGCTGCCATTGAAACCATCATGTCTGACCTCAATGGCGAGAAAGGTGAGACTCTATGTACAGGTGTTGGTAGGATATGGGTGAAGACCTCGGAAGGAGCGCTGATCGGCGGGTTCGCTGCAGAGTATAAGAAGAATTATGGGAACAAGACCATGCCTGAAGAACTGGCAAGAGAAGAGGCAAAAAAGGCTTTGCACACTTCTCTGATGGGAGAGGTGAATAGAAGGTACAATGCCAGTGAGTATCAATTCACCGAGCCAACCTATGCTATTGACTATCTTCAGGTGCAGAAAAAGTATGGGACATCTCTTGTGGCCCTCTGTTGGGTGAACTATATCTTTCCCCAGATAATGATTGCCGTCAATGCTTCGATTGAAGAGTAACCTGGAAGTGTGACCGTTCGGGTTTCTCCGTTGCATCATCTGAGAGCCTTCAGCTTGAGGGCTCTTTTTTTTAAAGTTTATCCATCATACCGGTTTTGCCACAAGCGTTCCCTTAGGCACTCCCAGTACCATCGCCACGGGCTCGCATTTGGCTCTCAGAACATAAATCAGCCGCCCTGCCAGCTTTTCGTCGAACTCTGTTATGGTCTCGAAGTTGCCCATTCCCTTGGAGAGTATCAGCCAATCTGGATCGAATAGAAGCTTCCTGGCCTCAGGATTAAGATGCTCCAGGGCCGTTCCCACCACGCTTCCAGTGGGCACGACTTTATTGCCGGTCATGCCTTCGAGCTCCTGAACCGTGACATCGTTGAGGATCGGCTCGGACTTGGAGCCGATGACAACATGCTTTCCCATCTCTTTCAGATTCTCTATTACGAAGAGGTCGAAGATAACCTCGCCCGAGTTGTCGGTAAGATAAAAGATATTCTTAAAGGATCTCAGGCGCCGCTCCACCTCCTGCATGTCGCCCTCCAGCTTTTCTGATAGGATTGCGGAAAATGTCCTGGCAAAGGTCGAATTGTCGAAGTCGTGGCCCTTGACTCCAAACTCCATGGAATTGGCGGCAGCAGCCAATCGGACCAGGGCTTCTATCTTGCTTTTCGATTCCATATAGAGCTTTTCGGCCAGCGGCAAAAGCGATTCTGCGATGTGATTGCTCTCTATTTTCAGGTTGTCGTAGGGATCTGGGTTTTTGCTGCGCCTCTTGATAATGACCTCTCGCTGTGTTCCCACAAGAGCTGGGACTCCTCCCTTATGGCAGGCCATAAAGTCCAGCAGCTCCTCTATGGCCTCTTTCTTTTCATTCTCGCAATCGAATACCAGATCGCACTCGAACTTTGCTCGATCCAGAATGCAGGGGTAGCAGTTTGAAGCCATCCTCAAGAGGGCCACCTCCCTGCCAGGACCCTTATCACATCGGGAATCGCCTGCTCTGCCACATGTATGCATGAGCCGCCACTGAGGACGAACACCAGCCCCTTCTCGCCCACAGCCTCCTTAATGATCTGCGCCATTCTGGGATAGGCCTCGTTTGTGAGGTTGAAGCCTCCGTAGTCGTCTTGATGGGAGTCATGGCCGAAAATGACGAAGGCTATCTGAAAGTCACAGTCCCTGGCAAGCACAAGAGCGCTCTTGAGGGCTCCTAGAAAGCGGTCGTTGCTGGCTCCGAAGGTCAGGCCTATATCATAATTATTCTTTTCCGGATCATGCTCCTCATCTGAGCCGCTATGGAAGTTGATGTGAAATACTTTCGGATCATCCTTGAAGAAATCGCGCGTGCCGTCTCCAAAATGAGGATCAACATCCACGATCAAAAAGCGCTTCAGGCCCTTCTCCCTGAGTCTTTGAATGGTGATGGCCACGTCATTAAAATAGCAAAAGCCCCAGCAGCTTCCCCTTGAGGCATGGTGCCCGGCAGTGCCAGTATAGGCAAAAGCCGCCTCCGCCTTTCCTTCAGCCACCATCTCTGCCGCCATCATCACACTGCCAGCGGAGAGCAGTGCCACTTCCCGGTAAGGATCGCTTTGCATATTTGCCATGTGTGCCTCTGTATGGGCTTCTTCCACCAGCTTCAGGGGCACGGGCTTTGCCTTGAAAACCTGGACATCGACTCCGTCCACCAGCCCTGACTCCATCAACTTCTCAAAAGATGGTGCGATCCTCTCTCTGAGCACGGAAAATCCGTTCTTGCCGAAGTCCTCGTGATAAGTAATTGCAACCTTCATGCTTCCTCTTGAAAATTGAGCGGACTCTTGACGATCCTCATGGCCAGATCTAAAGCTCCGTTATGCGCGGATATCTCTCCAGGAGCATGCCTTCTACTACAATTGGCATCTGTCTCTTGGCATCCTTTACCGCACCCTCCAGCTCCCAGTCGGAACTCGAACATATGGTGATCAAAGGCTCACCTTTCTTGACCCTTTCACCCATTTTCTTGTGGATTATCACGCCTGCTTTCCTGTCCGAGGGTGCACCGGCCATACGCGCCAGCTCCACCAGTCGCTTATTGAAGAAGGCCACGACATAGCCGCCTGCAGGGGCAAGGATGTCTTCACAGTTTTCTCCAACAACGATCTCCTCGCTCTTGATAAGCGGATTTCCGCCCTGAATCTCTATGATCTCCATTAGCTTCTTGTGGGCTTTCCCGCTGGTGAGTATGTCCTCTGCAGCTCTGTATCCGTCTCCGCGTCCGGCGACGCCGCCCATCTCCAGCAGAATGCCAGCCAGGGAAAGGCTCTTTTCCTTCAGGCTGTTTGGTCCGCCCTTGTTCTCCAGAACTGTGAGCGCCTCTCGAACCTCCAGAGCCGGACCGATGGTTCTGCCTACGGGCGATCCTCCGAAGGTCATGGCGCATTCCACTCGAATGCCCAGCCTCTCGCCAAGGTCTATGAGATCCTTGGCCAGGGAGCGGCCATCCTCTGGAGATGCAAGCTTTGTTCCCGGACCCACTGGCATGTCAACGACCACTGCATCCGCGCCAACCGCACCCTTCTTAGCCATGATGGAGGCCAGCATCTGGCTGTAGGGATCGATGGATAGGGCATATTCAGCCTTAATCAATTTATCATCTGCAGGAGCGATATTGGTGGCTCCACCCCAAACGATGACCCCTCCCACCTTCTCGGTCATCTCCTTGATTTCGTCTGCAGAAAACTCCACATTTGCCACTACCTCCATCAGATCGGCAGTGCCTCCTGCTCCGGTGATGGCACGCGAGCTTGTCTTGGGAATAAGAAGGCCAGAAGCAGCAACAATTGGGACTACCAGGAGGGAAACCTTATTTCCAGGCACGCCGCCGATGCTATGCTTGTCCATTACCGGGTGAGTGTCGAAATGAATGCGCTCGCCGGTCTCGATCATGGCCTTGGTCAACCACTCTACTTCTTGAGAGTCCATGTTATGGATATAAGAAGCGGTAACATAGGCGGAAAGCTCAATTTCGCTGAGATTATTATCTACGATATCCTGGACAATGGTTCGGATCTGATCCTCGCTCAGCTTTTGCTTATCCATTATGCTTTTAATGTAACACAGCGATGCAGGCTTGGGTTCCGGCAATACATCTACGGTTACGGGATTTTCCAGCTCCTTCTGGGTCTCAGTGAATATGCCTATCTCGCCCTTCTTGACCATCTCCTGGGTGGTGTCTAATATGGCTGTGGTTGCAGCCCCCCTTGTCCGGACCCGGACGCGGTCTCCGGCATTGAGTCCTCGCTCTCTGGCATCCGCTATATTGAGCATAACTTTGTGCTGACCTAATTCGATATCAATGGGACGAACTTGCAACATTTCAAGGACCTCGCTGATAATATTAAATTAAAGATAATTCAAAATTCTCTTCGCCTCATTTTTATTCGCTCTCCAGGAGCGTAAGCGATCTGATCCATTCTCCTCGAGCCTCGCGCGTGGTTCCCACCACTAGACGAAGCCCCTCTCCGGTCTCTTCCAGCACACCCTTCGCCTCCACCATCTCTCCGGGCAGTGCCTGGCCTGCATAAGTATGAGAGTAGCAGAATATCTCTCTGACCTCAGGGTGATCCAGCCGGTAGATGGCAGGGCTGTCGAAGGCAAAATCGGCTTCAACTACCCTGGCGGAGACTGTGCCCTTCTTTATGGGTCTTCCTTTTGCTTCTGCTCGAATCTGGCTCCAGTCGCGAGTGAAAAGTAGATCAAAGTATGTGCCATCGATCATGCCTCGATTCCCTTTTCTCTTTTCATGGAGCATAAACTCCTCGAAGCCTATCTCAGGCCTGCGTTTGGAATAGATATTTCTCCAGGTGGCCTCGTCAAGGTGTCCAATCTCGCCCTGCGTTTTGGCGCGGGCAATGACTTCCCTGGCCTTCCACCACCAGGGCCCGTAAACCACAAAATAGATATCAGAGGTCGGACCATGCAGCCCCAGGAGCATAGAGCCTGTGA
>CABMDX010000271.1 GCA_902385025.1 uncultured archaeon
AGAACCTGTGGGCAAAGTATTCCTGAACCGTTACATATACGGTCTTAGAGCCAACGGTATGAAGCTTCGTTCCGAAGAACAATATGCATACGGCTGCAGAGAGCGGTACGAAGATCTGCTCCCATATGCTCGGCCAGCCGGTGGCATAGCCGAGGCCCGCGACCCCCAGAATGGTCATGCCGCTGCAGATGCTGGCCACAATCAATAGCGTAAAGGTCCAAAAACCCAGGTTCCTTCCCGCTACCAGAAAGTCCTCAGAGTTCTTGATCTTTTTCGAGGCCAAAGCTCCAATTGCAATAAGGCCTACAAAATAGAGAATTATGAGTATTGTGCCTTGAAAATCCATAGCTACCATCACCACCGAAGAGCCCAGAGCAGTAGCAATAATGAGATTCCAACGGGTACGAATATCACTCCAATAAAGACATCAGTCGGCAAACCAGCGATCAAACAGAAATCCCTCCAAGCTGTGACGTGATAGCGTGTAACAAATTAGCATATTATAAAGCTAACCGTTCGCATTGACGAATTAATTGTACAAACTTGTACTCTAATTCTCAAAATTATCCTATATTGTTTAAATCAATGCGAGATCTGCATTGAATATTCATTAAACTCAATGATATGATCACTGATATTCACATATACACATTAAATCGGTGCAATGTGAGACTTTTATATTGGGCCCACCACATGAAACATGATGTGCGAGCAACTTTCTCTAGAAGGGAGGGCCCTGAAGGAATTGTGCGATACCACGGCCAGGGCCGTGGCTTCTGCCATTCGGGGGATGGTGGGAACTGCCGATAGCGGCCTGATGGTGAAGATGGGCGCGGACGGAACCCCCACGAAGAATATCGACCGCGCGGCAGAGGATTCCATCCTTGCATGTCTGCGGGCCTCGGGATTGGGCTTCAAGGTTCTGAGCGAGGAGATTGGAGAGGTCTTGATCGGCGAGAAGCCCGACTACTTCCTGCACCTCGATCCTCTGGATGGAACCTTCAATGCCATTGCCGGCATTCCCTTTTATTCCGTATCCATGTACATTAAGAGTGAAATCTGCCAATTCGGCTATATCGGGGACCTGGCCCGCGGTTGCAGCTACTATGCCGAGGCCGGACGGGGCGCCTATGCCGAGCCGGGCGGGCGCATGCATGTCTCTACGCTTATAAGCCTCAAGGACTTCAGCATCTCAGCCTACACCCTGCGCCCACATACCGGCAGGCTTGCTGCCATAGGCGATAAGGTCCGACGCATCCGGACGTTGGGCAGCACCTCCCTGGAAATGGCGCTGGTGGCCTCAGGCAGGCTGGACGCGTTCGTGGATCTGAGGGGCATGCTGCGTGTGGTAGATGTTGCCGCAGGCAAGCTCATCCTGGAAGAGGCTGGCGGCACCATCACGGATATTGAGGAAAGAGAGCTTCATCTGGGCGGAGATATGTGGCAGAGAAGGGATCTCATCGGCTCAAACGGCCTGATTCACAGGGATTTGCTGAAGGCTATCGGCGGTGGTTGCGATTAAGATCGGCTTTGTCTCCCGGCATCAGCCCGAGTCCCTGCAGCTTGTGGAAATGTTCATAAATCTGCTCAAGTCCGAGTCATGCGTCACGGATATATTTGTGGACGAGGACATTGCCCCGCATTTGGGATATGAGGGGACGACAGTCGCGGAGATGGAGCGGCAAAATGTGGATTTTATCGTATCTGTGGGCGGCGACGGGACCATTCTGCGAACCATTCACAAGATGCAGGATCCCGTTCCAATCCTGGGCATCAACATGGGGACCCTGGGGTTCCTGGTGGATGTTGAGCCCAAAGACGCCATCCAGACCCTGTCGCAACTTCTCTCCGGTTTCCTTGTAGATGAACGCTCACGCCTCAAGGTACTCCTGAATGGAAAATGCCTGCCTCCGGCCATCAATGAGGTGGCGCTGATGACCGCAAGTCCAGCTAAAATGATCGAGTTTGAGATCATGGTTGATGGCTCTCTCATGGAGGACTTTCGGGCGGATGGTGTGATCATTGCTACCTCCACCGGCTCCACCGCCTATGCCATGTCTGCCGGAGGACCCATTGTTGATCCGCGAGTGGATGCCATCGTTCTCGTGCCCATGGCCCCATTCAAGCTCTCCAGCCGCCCCTGGGTGCTTCCGGGTTCAAGCGTCATCGAGGTCAAGCTCAAGCTTCCCGAAAAGGAGGCGCTTGTGGTGGTGGACGGCCAGAGTATGACCACCATCTCTGTGAACGACACCCTGATCATCAGCAAGGCAAAGACGCCCGCCCGGTTTGTGAAGGCCAGCAAGAGCGGATTTTACGCACGGGTGAAGAGCAAGCTGACTTAAGGGAATTGAAGCATAGTATTCTTTTTTAAGGCTTCTCGCTATTCTGTGTGGGTAATGGATTATTCGAGTCCTCCGTGCCAGCTCTGTGTCCTCTGCGACACTGTGGTGGTAGTCCGTGACCATTTTGCTATAACCAGAGGCAAACGAATATTCCACCACAGAGGCACAGAGGCATAAAGGACACAAAGGAGACAGAGGATGCACAGAGAGTGCTATAACAATCGGTTGAGTGCACAGCAACCAAGGTTTAGCCACTGCAAATGGCGAAGAGCCTTTTTAAAGACCTGTACGCCCATGCGTCCGGACGCGAGACGCTGGGCAGACAGTGTACCGTTAACTCGGAAATCCCATGATGGTTTTATGTGATACTCACGAGCGCATTGCTATGTGCCTAATCTGCACATGCTCTTTCGGCCCGAGGGGAAATCCAATAGGATCTTTGACATTGGCTTTTTGTTGGACTTCTGAATTCATCTCAGCGCTATTCGGCCTGGAAATTCCAATTAGGCGAACGTTTTACTCAATTAAAAATTAATATATGCGGCTCATGCCCAGTCTTTTTTAATCATGCTGGTCTCTGGATGCCTCACGGTCGGCTAATTGTTCATAAAATGTCGATATATTTCTAAATGTGCCGGCCAATCTAAGGAATTTTCGAGTCTCTATCTCTTTGGCTCGCAAACGGTATTTTTCGGCTAGTTTTCTTTCATCCTCTCCGCCTGTACAAAAATGGGCGCCACGCGAAGCTATCACAGCAGTCTCAAATCCATTCCTCATTTTATTGGCGTCTTTTGCATTTAATACGCCTGCTACGGTATAATTCATCCAAAATCCATCAATTTCAGGAGGCGCATAGAGAAGGACCTGGCCAATCATTGTGAGAGCAACATCCAAATGTCCGGATTCACGACAGATCTCTTTGACCTTTTCCAGCCAAGCTATTAGGTCTTCGCCTTTATACGTCCCATCTTGTTGGGTTCCTGGAGGTGTCCTCCAATTATGAATCAACCGGTATGCAATTTTGCCATTCATCTTCTGCAAATCGGTAAGTTCTTCAACCGGATGATCTGGTTTTTTTGACCGGAAGGCAGTGCGGATAGCCTCACAGAAGAATGCTGGATCTTCTGTTAGTCGCTTTTCAAGGAGCTTCGGAGATGCGCCATGATGTATATCGAGTAGTGGGAGAAATGCCCACTCGATCTGGCAAAGGTCACTAGGATTGGTTGCAGGATCATTTTGCAGCACCTTTATGACTTCAATGATGGCATGGCAATTTATTTCCTGAACGCCTTGCGGCGACTGAAGTATAGCGCGTAGCACACGAATCGCTTGTTGATTATTCAGACTCCTTTTTTTATATTGAATTTGCTCAAAACATATAATCGCCTCAGGCGCTCTCCCATGCTCTACTAAGCGATCAATGGCCATTTCGAGGTTCTGATCGCTTCCGTCTGGATTCACGCTAGTCTTCGACCAGTATGGTGACTCATCCTCTCGCAGGAGCTGAGTTACTCGTTTCCAAGTATCTGAGATGAATGGCAAAAAAGCAAGAAACTGCCCTTTTTGAGACGAAGTCCAGTTTGTAGTGTCAATCTCGTCAACCCATTGCCATTGGCGAGACCAGAATCTTCCCCGAATGAAGCCTCCTGCGAATTGTATAATAGATTTATCCTCCGATTCAAGCAATGTCGGCACCACAGCAGACTCGACCTCATTAGGTGCAATCGCCCCAAAGGCACCCCCCACACGCCAAGACGATTCGACAATCTTGGCAAATTTTAGAACTCCTTCTATATCCCCTTCTTCAAAGACTTCGCCTATGGCCTTCTGCCGACGCTCGTCAAGTGCCTTTTGCTGTTCTCTCCAATCTCCTCTCTCTTCATATAAATCGAAATCACGTTCACTAAAGAGGCGCTGATGACGATAAATAGGGGTATTAGGAGCTAGCCTTTCGGCAATAGTAGCAATCTCATTTACGTCTTCAGGTTTTATGGCCCATTCGGTGTCTGCAAATTTCCTGTGCGTTGATACCAAATCGACGAGCTCAGTCCACAATTTGACCCTATCTGCTTCCGGCATCGAAACAATCGCATCAGATCCAAGATAGTCCAAGATCTGATTTCGTGCTTGTGGCCAAAGATAAACCAAACGATCAATTAGATCAACGAGTTTTGTGAGGTCTTGCTTGGCGATGACTATCGCTAATTCTGCATATGCAAAGTTCTGCTCCCAATATTCTGAATCAGTTATGTGTTCTGGGCGATCATCGGGAATTGTCTTTCGCCACACTGGCCTGCGAGAACCATGAGAAATCTCTTGCGACTTAGGAAGAAGACTTAGCAATAAATTCCATGCTTCTTGTGGATGTTCATTGATTAGTACTTCAATCGCAGCTTTCCTCGCTGGCACTGGAGCACATGTTTGCGGTAACCACGGCAAAAAAATTGTGGAAAGAGAATTTGCCGGACGATTCGCCCAATTGCCACCAGGATCTCTTGCAGCAAGTTCACCGAACAAAACAACCACGCGAATGAGATATTCAGGGTCCCAGGCAAGAGTTTCCAACGCCCAAAGCAGACCTGTCATATAATTTTGGCCAAAGATCCCGGACTGTTCTTCTTTAAATATCAAGTCGAATGGACAAGTATCACTATCCAATGCCTTTTCCACTGCATCAAGGAACTCTTCAGGTGCAGCTTCCGCCAACAATGGCAGCAGGTCATTCAAGCTGGCCCACAAGACCCAATCCGCATCAGACAAAATCTCATGTACAGCAAAAGCGGCGATTGCTTTGGCTTTTCCCACGGAACAATATTTTAATGCTTCAGGGTAACTACCAAGCAGAGCAAGGCTTTCAGCTAGGCCATTCCTCAATAAATACGAATGATTCAGGACTTTGCCATAGATATTTGCCGCAATACGTTTCTCTGGCAGCAATTCAAACTTGGGATCGGGCTCTCTCAGAACCATAATCGCTGCTGTTTTAAAACGTTCGAGGTCTTCATCTAACAGCTTGGGACCAAGCGCATACCATCCCTCATAGCGCGCGACAAATTTCCATGTTTTATCGCGATGGCTTAGGGGAGTGTTTGGGCGCAACGCAATTTCCTGCACTGTCTTTATCCACTCCCCATATGGTTTTCCCGATAAACTCTCCGCAACGGCCTTGTCTGCATCAGATTTATCACTCCAACCACCAAGAACTTCCGCGATTGAAAGCTCCGCAGCTTCTGTTCCTTGAGCCCATTCAGGCATGATCGAAAGATTTTGAAGCAGCCTAAGCAATAGACTGAGATTGCCATTGCTCTTCAGGGCAAGAGTTCGGGCTCGCTCCGTTTTATGGCCCGCCTTTTCAAGAGCCTCCTTAATCTGATGGCTCTTTGGATTTGGAAGAGGTGCTCTGTTTGGGTCTGGGATACCACCGGGCAATCCGCGAAATATGGTTGTATGGCGTCCCCTGCGTGCTTTTTCGAGTAGTATTGTTCCGGCATCGTCATCAAGGTCGAAGTCAGCGATTAGAATATGTGGTTCACGTAGTCCAGTTATAGTATCCCATGCTTCAGCACATGATATTATCAAACAGCGCCCAACAACCTCCAACTTTGCATCTTTGTCCAAAGTTTCAGCATAAGCAGCAATGAAATCCACCACCTGATTGGGATAATATGTATCCAATCTCAATCGGAGAGTTTTATCGGCAAATACGTCATTGAGTTTGATGCATGTACCCTCACGATTTGCCAGAAACACATCTGTGATTAGTGGCGGCGGAGAGCCGATTCCTCTCAAGACATCCCAGCGTTGCTCAAGTGTCTCAATTTGTGTCGGCTGACCCATCTTTCCAGCAAGCCATTGTTCTACGGAAGGATAGTGCATCAGCCAATCGATCAAGCCCGTCCCGTCAATTACGCGAACGTCCTTCCATTCATTGAGTTTGTGCCTTTTGTCTATCCATGTGGCCTGTTGGTCTTTCTTCCATGTGTATCCCCAGCCACTTTTCCCGGATAATGGAGTTACAAAGACAAATGCAGATTCTTGACGCACGTCTTTAGGCGTTGCTTTAGTTAGATCTTTATAATCAGATGTTGCTTTTTTTCCAGCCTTTTCTCCTGTTCCAATCTCCCAAAAAGATATGCCTTTAGGTACAAATGGATTAAAGTCGATATCAGTATCAAGTTCACCGTCTGGGCCTGGTTGCCCAATACTATCTCCAAGAGGAAAACGCCGCTTTTTCGGCCTGGGGACCGAAATTGCCACTAGCCTGGAAATCAGCTCAACAATCACACCTTGTGCATCTCTAGAATTAGCACGTACCCATTCATCAAGCTGATTCTCAGTAATCATATTGGCGCGCACTCCAGGACTTCCCAATCGATCTTCTTTTGCAGCATTGTTGCTTTCCTCCATCCCTGCTCCTTAATGGCGGTTTACTTTCTGAATACAATACGAAATAGTCTTTGGTTGAAATTTAAAATTAAATAAAAAAATATGAGAATTATTCAATCTGCCTTTCTTATTCATTTATCCACATGTTTAATATCCAGAAAGAAGCATAAAATGAGTGCCCCAACCATGCCCACACAAGCTGCACGAATTTTTTGTCTTTTCACATAATCCAAGAGCAAATATGGCATTGAATCCACGGTCGTCCATTTGCGTTCCTTGTGGCAATCTCAATTCAATTGAAGGTTGCCGGGAAAGTGAAGATATTCTTCGACTTTTGACGATTACGAATTAGTTGTTAGCAGATATTGAAGAGATTCACTTAAGGAAACAACATCAAACAAAGCAATAACCCAAAAAAGCAAACAAGTCTCAGATAGACCAGCACTGACCCGTGGAGTCCTTTGTTGAGGGCCCTTGCATCAATGGTGAAGGCCTGAGCGCGCCCAGAGCCAAACTCAAAGTCCGGACGGAGGATCAAGCGTCGCACTTGCTTTTTGTCTCGGCCTTCGGATGGAGTAACGCGTCTCTGGGCCTTCTGAACTTCGAATTGCGTTTACTGAGAATACTATCAATCCAATCTTCAGTCTACCTCTCTCTTCAGCATGAGCGTCGCCGCGACAAAGAACACCAGGAAGAATATGGTCAGGGCAAGGATATCGGGGTAGAGGATCTCTGTTATGGATGCTCCCTTCAGCATAACCGCACGCAGGGCATCGCCCGCATAGGTGAGAGGCAAAAGGTAGGATATGGGCCGGATGAACTCGGGAATGGACTGAAGCGGCCACCACACGCCGCACAGGACTATTTGCGGAGTTATGACCAGCGGTATGAACTGCACCACCTGAAACTCGCTTCTGGCGAAGTTGGAGAAGAATGAGCCCAGGACGAGCGATCCTGCCCCTAGGAGCAAAACGACTGCCAGGGCCGTGAGGGGATTGCCGCGCATGGGCACTCCAAAACCGAATACTACCACCAGGAGAGTGGTAGCTGACTGCAGGAGCGTGAAGACGGAAAAGCCCAGCACATAGCCGGATATCATCTCCACCTGACTCAAAGGCGAGACCATGAACTTTTCCAGTGTCCCCTGGGATCGTTCCCGAGTGAAGGAGATGGCAGCATTGATGAATGTGAAGAAAAATATCACCAGGCCCAGAATAGCGGGTCCTACCGTATCCATCATCTCCAGGTCATAGCCGAAGATATAGCGAATGGCCACTATGCTCTCTGATCCCCCTCGAGCAGAGGCTATCTCCTTCTGGGATCCTGCCGCCACGGCAGCCTGAATGGCGTTCGAGATCTGCAAGCTGGCGGCATCCAGCAGCACTCGCACCTCTTTTGGCTCCAGGACCACGGCTCCGTAGATCCTCCCATCGGAGATGAGCCTCTCTGCATCCGACTCTGATCCCAGGTAGAGGATGTCGAAGTCCTTCACGCCTTCGAGATATGACTTCAGAGCACTGTGGCCCCCTCCGTCAACAACACCGATGGCGACGCCTCTCATATCTCCGGAGAGAGCATAGCCGAAGAGCGTCATGAGTACTATTGGCGCGAAGGTGATCAGGCCGATGGTGCGGCGATCCCTTTTGAGCTGTCTGACCACGCGCAGGCCAACCACTCCGATGCGCCTGAAAGCTACCGGAAAAGCCATCCGTCTCATGCCGCCTCCGAGAGCTGAAGAAATGCCTCTTCCAGCGTCGGCTCCACGAGCCTCATGTCCATGGGACTCGCATTCTCCAGGACCAGTTTGATCTGATCATGATTCTCCAGCCGCAGCTCCGCCATGCCCTGCCCCAAGACCTGAACCTCAAAGCCCC
>CABMDX010000272.1 GCA_902385025.1 uncultured archaeon
CGGCATCTACGATGGACAGATTCGGGAAGATCTTCTGTCAATGGTCCAGCACAAGAGAAAGGTGAAGAGTTCTCACGGAAGCCTCATTTTTTACCCGAGAAAGGCAGTCCGCAAACCTCCTGAGGTCAAAGGGCTCTCTTCGGAGATTCTGAAAATCTCGCAGAATACTGCCTACATCCAGTTTCAGAGCAAGTTCTTCCTTAAGCTGTACAGGCGACTGGGGGAAGAAGCAGACAATGAGCTTGAAGTCGTCAGGTTCCTGAACGAGCATGGCTTTGCCAACATTCCGGCCTTTGAGGGAGGCATAGAGTACAGGCAGCCCAAATCCGAGCCCATGTCCATCGGCTTGCTCCAGGCCTATGTACAGAGCGAGAGCGATGCCTGGACCTACACACTGGACGAAGCGGGGAGATTTTTTGAGCGCGTACTGTCCAGAAAAGAGGAAGCCGGAGCTCTTCCCGTTCCCCCGGAATCCCTTCTTAACACCGATCTGGAGTCCATTCCGCCCCTGGTTCGGGAGTTGCTGGGAGGAGTTCATCTGGAGATGGCCCAGCTTCTGGGGAGGCGGACCGCGGAGATGCACAAAATACTGGCATCGTCGCAGGAGGCCAATTTCTCACCCATCTCCTTTACTGCCATACATCAAAGGTCGCTATTCCAGTCCATGAGGATCTCCGCAACCAGGACGCTCCAATCCCTGAACCGGCTCATGAAGAGGCTCCCCGAGGACACCCAGAGGGATGCTTCGGCTATCCTTGCAGCTGAGAAAGATATTTTGAGCTTGCTGAGAAAAGTTATGGAGAGAAAGCTATCTGGTACGAGAATAAGGATTCACGGGGATTACCACCTGGCTCAGCTTCTATACACAGGCAAGGATTTCTTCCTCTTCGGATTTGAAGGTGGCCCGGAGAACACAATGGAAGAGCGGAAGTTAAAGCGCTCGCCGCTCCTCGACCTGGCGAGCATGATGGTCTCCTTTTACTCAGCGGCCCACAGCGCCCTGAATAAGCATGCATCGATGCGCAAAGAGGATCTTCCCCTGCTAGAGCCTTGGGAGGAGCTCTGGTTCAGGTACGTGAGCGGCCTTTTCCTCAGCTCCTACCTGAAGACAGCAGGAAATGCGCAATTCTTGCCCTCAGACCTGGCCGAGATTAAAATGCTGCTCTATGTATTTCTTTTAGACAGAGCGATACACGAGCTTGGCAACAATCTCGACAATCCCGAATCTATAAGCACTCATATCAAAGGCATTCTCTCCCTTCTGAAATCCACAGAAAGGGAGAAGGCATCCATGGAATAGAGAAGTGATAAATGCAGCAAACGCATTTGCACGGTTTTTCAATAGACATTTGAGATTAACAGGAATATCTGGGAAACGTCTGTTAGGAGCTAGGAGATGGAGATCGGTGCCAGATACAGCGGAGAAGGAAAGTGCCGGGTCACCGTGTGGGCACCTTTTTCCAAGGATGTAGCCCTCTGCATCGTCGGGCCAGAAAGTAGGGAGATTCAAGGGGTAGTAGATTCCATGGGTTACTGGCTCTTTGAGGTCGAGGATCTTTTCCCTGGTGCAACCTATCTCTTTCGGCTGGACAATGGCACACTGAGACCGGATCCTGCATCCCACTTTCAGCCCAAGGGTGTGCACGGTCCCTCTCAGGTGGTGGACCGTACCTTTCCCTGGAGCGACACTGGTTGGTCGGGCGTGCCCATGGAGGAGATGATCGTTTATGAGTTGCACGTTGGAACCTTCACGGAGGAAAGTAGCTTCGAGGCAGTCATTCCCAGGCTGAATGATCTGTACGATCTGGGCATCACAGCCCTTGAGATCATGCCTGTTGGGCAGTTTCCGGGAGAGAGAAACTGGGGCTATGACGGAACTTATCTCTTTGCAGTGCAGAATTCCTATGGCGGACCGCAGGGCTTGAAGAGGCTGGTTGACGCCTGCCATGGACAGGGCCTGGCCGTGATCCTTGATGTGGTCTACAACCATCTGGGTCCGGAGGGAAATTACCTGCGTGAATTCGGTCCCTACTTCACAGATAAGTACAGCACTCCCTGGGGAAGCGCCCTCAACTTCGATGATGCCTATAGCGATGAAGTGAGGAACTTCTTCATCGAGAACGCTCTTTACTGGTTCAGGGACTTCCATGTTGACGCGCTTCGTCTGGACGCGGTTCACGCTATCCACGACATGAGCGCCAGACCCTTCTTGCAGGAGTTGTCGGAAAGAGTGGCGGATTTCTCGACCAGGGAAAGAAAGTTCTACCTCATTGCTGAGAGCGATCAAAACGACGTCCGGATCGTAAATCCTTCGGATAAAGGGGGACACGGGATCGATGCTCAATGGTGCGATGACCTGCACCACGCGATCCATGCGCTGCTCACGGGAGAGCGTAGCGGCTACTACCAGGACTTCGGAAAGGTCGAAGATCTGGCGAAGGCTCTTCAGGAGGGTTTTGTTTACTCATGGATCTACTCGAAGTACAGGAAAAGGCGCCACGGAAGCTCATCTCTGGCCATTCCCGGCAGCAAATTCGTCGTCTTCTCCCAGAACCACGATCAAGTGGGAAACCGAAGCCTGGGAGACCGACTACCCAGGCTCGTCTCCTTCGAGGCCCTGAAGCTCGCAGCGGGTGCGGTTATCCTTTCACCCTATATCCCTCTGCTTTTCATGGGCGAGGAGTACGCCGAAGAGTCTCCTTTTCTCTACTTTGTGAGCCATTCCGATCCAAAGCTAGTGAGAGCCACAAGAGAAGGCAGACGACTGGAGTTCAAGACTTCCGATGTGCCTCCCGATCCGCAAGACCCAGAGACATTTCATAGGTCCAGGATCTCCTGGCAGAAACGACATGTTGGTAGGCACAGGGTAATGCTCGAATTCTACCAGCAGCTTATCCGTCTTAGAAAGGAGACTCCGGCTCTCTGCCACCTCCGCAAGGATTGCCTGGAGGTTTTCACCAAGGGTGGCCTCATCTTCCTCAGACGATGGGACAGCTCGAGCACCGTGCTCTGCATCATGAACTTCGGCAAGACACCGGTAGACTTCAGATTTGACTTCGGGAAAAAAGAATGGAAAAAAGTCATCGACTCGGCAGAAGCCTGCTGGATGGGGCCAGGGACCTCAATGCCCGTACTGATCAAACAAACCGAAAAATTTCAAATAAAACCTCAGGGCTTTGTTATGTATGAAGAGGTATAGAGTTGACCCGCTACGTCTGCATCCACGGCCATTTTTATCAGCCGCCAAGGGAAAACCCGTGGCTGGAGGAGATTGAGCTTCAGGATTCGGCCTATCCGTACCACGACTGGAATGTTCGGGTGACTTCTGAGTGCTACGCCCCCAATGCCGCGGCGCGCATACTCGGTCCGGATCGAAAGATCATCGATATTGTCAATAACTATAAAAAAATCAGCTACGATTTGGGCCCCACCCTTCTCTCCTGGATGGAGGCGAAAGAGCCGGAAACGCTTCAGGCCATTGTAGAGGCTGGCAGAGGGGCTGCAGACAGGTTCTCCGGCCATACTCCAGCCATGGCCCAGGCCTACAACCACATGATTCTGCCCCTCTCCAACATCAGGGATCGCCGCACGCAGGTGATCTGGGGGATGAGGGAGTTCGAGCATCGCCTAGGAAGGAAGCCGGAAGGAATGTGGCTCCCAGAAACTGCGGTGGACAAGATCAGCCTGGACATCCTGGCCGAGCAGGGAATGAAGTTTGTTATCCTGGCACCGCATCAGATTGCCAGATATCGAAAGATCGGAGAAGAGGAATGGAAGGATGCGGCCGCCGGGCTGGATGTAAGACATCCATATCTTTGCCAGCTCGAATCGGACCGGAAGATCGCCATCTTTGTCTACGATGGCCAGATTGCCAAGGATGTGGCCTTCGCCAAGCTTCTTGAAAATGGAGAGGCATTCGCCAACCGTCTGATCGCGGCCTTCTCCGGAGATGAGACCCAGCTGGTCAACATCGCCACTGACGGAGAGACCTACGGCCACCACCACTCAGGCGGTGACATGGCTCTCGCCTATTGTCTGTATCATCTGCAGGCCAAAAACCTGGCCAGAATAACTGTCTACGGAGAGTATCTGGAGAAACATCCTCCAACCTTAGAGGCCGAGATAGCTGAGAATACATCCTGGAGCTGCCCCCACGGCATCGAGCGCTGGAAGAGTGATTGCGGTTGCAATTCTGGGTCTCACCCAGGCTGGAACCAGGCATGGAGGGCACCGCTTCGCTCTGCCATGGACTGGCTCAGGGATGCGCTTGTGCCCATCTATGAGAAAGAGGCTGCATTATATCTCAAGGATCCGTGGAAAGCCAGAGACGACTATATCGAAGTCGTGCTGGACAGGTCCCCGGAGAATGTGTTGAGGTTCATGGTCAAGCACGCCGCCAGAGAGCCCTCCGACGCGGAGCTGGTGAAGGCTCTCAAGCTGCTGGAGATGCAGAGGCATGCAATGCTCATGTACTCGAGCGATGGCTGGTTCTTCGACGAGATCTCGGGAATCGAGACCACCCAGGTCCTAAAGTACGCAGCACGTGCCATACAGCTCGCCCGAGAGGTGAACGGCATAGACCTGGAGCCTGAGTACATGAAGCGGCTCTCACGGGCCAGGAGCAACATATTGGAGTTCGAGAACTGGGAGAAGATTTTCGGGATTTTTGTGAAGCCTTCCGCTTTGGATCTTCAGAGGGTGGCGGTTCATTATGCAATGTCCTCCCTATTTGGCGAATACTCTGAGAAAGCAAAGGTGTTCTGCTATACCGTGAAGAGGGACGCATACAATCTTGAAAAAGCAGGAGAGGAGAAGCTCGCTGTGGGCAAGGTCCGGGTTCGCTCCGAGGTGACGTGGGAGGAAGAGACCTTCAGCTTTGCGGTTCTCCATTTCGGAGGCCATAACCTGACCGGCGGTGCCCACAGATACAGAGGAGATGAGGAGTTTCATGCCATGGAGAAGGAGATTAAAGAATCGTTCGCCAGGAGGGATATTCCGGAGGTTATTCGCCTCATGGACTGGCATTTCGGTGCCCACAACTATACCATCTGGCACCTGTTCAGGGATGAGCAGAGAAAGATTCTGAATCAGATCCTGGAACGGGACCTTAGAGAGGTCGATGCCTCTTTC
>CABMDX010000273.1 GCA_902385025.1 uncultured archaeon
GACAGTGACCCTGGACCCCGTGACTGCTGCTGCTGCCAGAGGATAGGATGCAGAAGAGAAGTCCCCTGGAATTGTATAGCTCTTCAGGCCGTAGCTCTGATTGCCGGGCACTTGGAACTCCTGGCTCCCCTCCTGTACGCTGACGCCTGCTTCCGAGAGCATGTCCAGGGTTATCTCTGCGTATGGCCGCGACTTCAGACTTCCCTTGATAACGATCCTGGTGTCCTTCTCTGCCAGCGGTGCCGCTATGAGCAGCGCAGAAAGAAACTGTGAGCTCACGCCGCCGTCAAGATGCGCAGTGCCTCCTCGCATCTTTCCCTTTATCACAAGTGGCGCTTTGCCGTTACCCCGAATGGAAAAAGCAGTAGCTCCCAGGTCGCATAGCGAGCTGAGAAGCGGTCCGTTGGGCCTGGTGCGAATAGAGGCGTCGCCTGTGAGCACCGCCCCATCTGTCAGAGCTGCCACGGCAGAGCAAAAGCGCAGGGTCGTGCCAGAGTTCAGAACATTGATTACATCCTCCGGAGTATTCGGTCTATCCGAGACGCCGGATATAGTCACATCACCGTTTTGTGCAACCTTCGCCCCGAAGGCCTCGCTGGCGGATATGGTAGCCCTGGTGTCGGCAGATATGAGAGGTCTCTTCACTGTGCCGCCCGGTCCTAGTGACGTTATCAAAATGGCGCGATGAGTGTAGCTCTTGGATGGCGGGGCATAAACCTCGCCCGAGACGGTAGAGCGCTCGACTGAGGCAATCATGATCGAGAAATGTTGCAGGGAGTATATGAATTGTGTGCTATGATATGACTTGACATACCAGGGCATGTATGACTTCAAATTTCATTTGCAGATCAGATATCTATAAAATAATGAGCAATCGACGGAAGGGCCCTGCAGAGGGATTTGCAGACGCCTTCCATCGATCTAATGGACAGAGAAGCCCCCACTCCTCTACCGCCTTTGCCGTTCATATTACGGCATTCGACGTAGTACGACACAAGTCGAATATAAATATTGCGGTCAGCCAAATCCAGATCAATTCGCATAATTGCATTATTATTTTGGATTGATATGACATCCTCTCCCAAATAGGATTGAAACGACAGCATTATATGCATCTTGTGGTGCATGATCGCTTCCTTCCAGGAAAAATATCTTCTAGGAAGAAATCTTGCATTGCATAGAGAGAAATTAATGCGTGAAAACAAAAATACTGAAGATACAGAGCCTATAGTGAATCCGGCTGAGCCTACCCGCGGCGTTTCCATATTGATTGGAGACCCCAAAAAGGCCATTTTGAAGCTCTCCGGACCCATGATCGTAGCCATGACGATCCTGGCCACATACAACCTGGTCAATGCCGTTTGGGTTGCGGGCCTTGGGCCTGATGCCCTGGCCGCAGTGGGATTCGTCTCGCCCATCTTCATGGTCATTATAGGCATCGGAAACGGCATAGGAGCGGGCGTCTGCTCCTCCATCTCCAGAAGAATAGGGGCAGGCGACAAGGCTGGAGCCGACAATGCCACCATGCATGCTATGCTATTTGTATTGATCACGTCTCTGATCATAACGCTCGTGCTCATGGCCTTCCTGGAGCCGCTGCTCCTTTTCATGGGTGCTGGCAGCGCTACCGCCCTGGCAGTCGAATACGGCAGGATAGTTTTTGCCGGCAGCATTTTGATCATATTCACCAACATCGCTTATTCAATTCTGAGGGGCGAGGGCGACACAAGGAGAACCATGTACGCCATGGGCGCAGGATCGCTGATCAATGCAGTCCTCGATCCTATCCTGATCTACTATGCGGGGATGGGGATCGCAGGAGCTGCATGGGGATGCATCATCTCTCTGGTCCTGGTCTCCTTAATCCTGATTTACTGGCTGTTCATCAAAAGGGATACGTATGTCTCGTTCTCCAGGAAATCCTTCTCGTTTAACAAGAGCGTTGTCAGGGATATCCTTTATGTGGGCCTTCCGGCGAGCCTAGAGTTCCTGCTATTTTCGATAGATGGCATAATCACGAACGCCATGCTGGTAATAGTGGCAGGAACTGACGCGGTTGCGGTTTATACTGCAGGCTGGAGAGTGATAATGCTGGCCATCATACCCATGATTGCCATAGGGACGGCAGAAGTCTCAGTAGCCGGGGCATCCTTTGGTGCCAGACGCTACCGGAATCTGGGCATCATCCACAGCTATTCAACACGTCTCGGCCTGATCATAGGGATTGCCATCTCAGTTTTCACCTATGTCATGGCAGGGCAAATAGCGACGATCTTCACCTATACTGAAAATAGCGCTCATCTGGCACTGACTCTGATTGCCTTCATGCATATCATGTGTCTCTTCTATCCATTTGCCTCTCCAGGCATTATGTCCGCCAGCCTTTTCCAGGGAACGGGAAAAGGCATGACATCGCTTTTGATTAATATGCTAAGAGACATGATCCTCATGACGCTACTCTCCTTCTTTCTGGGAATCGTCTTGGGCCTCGGTGAGCAGGGAATATGGTATGGAATAGTCCTGGGAAATATCCTGGGAAGCATCATCGGATATGCCTGGGCACGGCTTTATGTCTCGC
>CABMDX010000274.1 GCA_902385025.1 uncultured archaeon
CGTCATTTGTTCCTGTTTGTTGCTCACTTAACGGTCTTGGACTGGCTATATACGGCGGCTGCAGCTCTGGCCGGGGGATATCTCCAAGTCTCATCTCATAAACTTTCTAGCAAAAGTTGCGATGAACGCCGCCCACATGAACGTTCCAAATATTGCCTCCATCCATGCAACTATTTGATACCAAGAGGTAGGCTGATAGCCAATATATCCAGGACTAACAGCATTAGCTACATATCCTGGGGCAAAGGCTGCACCGAGGCTAAACTTAGAGTAATCAACCGCTTCTGAAGCACCATTTATTCCATTTCCAAATGCATATATAAAGGCAAAGAGACAACAAAATAGGATGGACGCCATATCCAAACACCTTCTGGATAAAGAAGAGATCGAGGACATTGTACACAAAAAAATCCTTTAAATTCGACCAATTTCCAGTTTTCATATATTGCAGGAGCTTATAAAACATATCCGTTTTGCTTTCTTCTCTAAGTCCTTTTTGTTTTCTTTTAGCATCCATCTCGTGATAGAAATGGTAACCGGCTTCTTCTCTATCACCACTCTTTTCTAATACGTTTTTGGCTCTTCTGCAGGCGTCCTCCTGCGATTTCGAATTCTTAAATTTTGCGTTTTTAAATGTTAAAATATCTCCTCTGAACTGGGATGAGCTGAATTCAGTAGAGTTGAATTGAGCATTCCTAAAATCAGCATTCTTATTAAAACGAGATTACGCGAAATAAGAACTGCCGAACTGAGACCTAAGGAACAGGGCATCACCTATAAACTCCGCTCCACCGAAAAAAGCTATGGAGCTGAACTTCGATTCTATGAAGTCAGCACGACCTTTGAACCTGCAATTGCTGAAGGATGCGTAAGTGGCAATACCACCTTCGAATTGAGATGCATTAAAGCAGGCTTCATTTTCGAACTTTGCCCCGGAAAAATAGGCATGATTGCTGAATCTGGTGTGATCAAAGAGGCTGCTCCACTAAACTTAGTCTCACTGAAATTTGCGCTGCCCAGATGATAATCTCCGGAAACGGTGAAATTGGGTGCTATGCCGATAAGTACAGGTTCCATTGTATTTCCAGCAAATTGCGATCTACCGAACTCTGCGATTCTGCTGAACTTAGATCGACAGAAATTAGCATATTCCAAGAACTTAGAGTGACTAAACTTTGCATCTCTTTCGAACTGAGCTCCTTCAAAGGAGATATCTTGCCTAAATATGGTATTTGAAAAGTTAACCGTTCCTTTGATGCATGAATCAGTAATTTTTAAGATGGATGTAACGATAGCTAAATATTCTGATAAACCTTGAACATTTATTTCGAATTCTGTTTGATTGATGGATATTTTAGGTAGATTCAATTGTCTTAGGTCAAGATCGTCCTCGATGACGGCATTTCTCAATCGAACTTTTTTCCCTTCTTGAATCCTCTTTAGAACCCAATCAGCAGAAATTGGGATCATCGAGTGGGTTTCATCGGCCATTTTATCTTTGCCGCCAGAACTGCCACCATTTTCATATTACTGCATTCCGAGCCGCTCCTTTATCGCCCGGACATCGGCTTGAACCTGCCTGAAGTTGCTGGCATACCCTGGCTGGATATCTTCCCGTAAGCCCTTGATCTCTTCCAGGACCTGGGGGATCGCATCTGTGCTCGTCCTGACCGCTTTGATCTCATTTAGAGTCTCAATGCCGGTCATTCGCACCGCTTTTATGTCGCCCTTCATCTCTTTCATATCATCTCTCATATCCAGGAGCAGCGGGATGGCTTTATCCAGTTGAACAAATGAGCAAAGCATAGCTACTTCGGTGGTTCGCCCAATATCTCCATCGTACTTCTCGTATGTCACCTTTGAGACTTCGGCCAGTTCCGGCTTATTCTTCTCAATAGCTTGTAAGAAGGGAGCGATTCTGGTCTCATCTCCTTCCACCAGGACAATTACCTCTTGCTGGCCATTCTCTTCCCAGTTATAGGTAGACAATCCGGGCAGGGCAAGATTCATGGCATTTTTGAGCAGGAATACGCGGTAGCCTACGTCATGCACTTTTGGGCCTGCAATCTTCACTTTCAGCTTCATGGTCATATTTGATATATATTCACAAGCTATTTGGTTGTTTCCTCGATTGTGGCGATGGAACGCTTGAAGACCACAATCTCATCTTTTTTATCTGGACAAACAGCTAATTTTGATCGGCTTTCATCTTCACATGGCTTCGATAGGGATTCTCTCTGGGGCTCTATCTTCCATGCCCAATTCGCGGCGGTCCTCTATAGCTAATCCTCTTTTCACCGGCATTTGTTTTATGGCACGACAGGATCTTGCATGTTATCCATATTGTAAATACGCCACAATAATAATTAGCACGCCTAACAGCATTGCCAAATAGGCGATATTGATTTTCTTTACAATATTCAAAATGATATCCAGCGATAAATAGCCGAAGATAAAGCTCGAAATTGTAAGAGATACCCCGCTTATAACTGGCAAATTGCCAGTCTCTGAAAAGAGATAAAATAAAATCTCTGCCATCACGACTGAGGGGATGCTGAGAAGAAAGCTGAGCTGAAATGCACTTTCTGAGTCGAAGGAGCGCCATATCAGGGCAGTGGATGTAGTTCCTGCGCGCGAGACACCAGGAATGGTGGAGAGTCCCTGAAGCAATCCCGCAAGAACCCCGTCCTTCCAGTCAACGCTCTCCGATCGGCGAAACTGCAGCTTCTTTTGTGAGAAGAGCAGGAGTCCGGTTAAGATGAGACCAATGCCCATGAGCACAAATATCGAGGTGCCATTGAGATTTGGAAGCGTAGTCTTTTCAATATATAATATGGGAATGCCCACCAAACCGGTGAATAATAGGGCGCTGATGAGGAAACCGGCTTTTCCCCCGGCATATGTTCGATAACTGAATGGATTGGTTTAAATTGTGCCAAGTATCGGTTTTATCTCATATCTAAAGTAGAGGGAGGCCGCAAAAAGTGTACCCAGGTGGGAATACAGGAGAATAGGTATAACCTGGGACGGACTGCCACCTAAAAATTGGAGGTAAACGAGCGTAACCTGTGTTTTCGAGCTTATAGGTATCCACTCAGTTATTCCCTGCACAAGGCCCAGCACAATGATGGAGAACAGATCCATGCCAAAAGCATTCCATAATTAGTATAAGACGATAATGGGCAATTCGACAATCGAGCGAACTGCACAACCGGAGTCGACAGAGAATTATGCGACAGTATTTAAAAGCGTTCTCCATTTTCGGGTAGATTCAGGGATTTTTGGCTAAGTGCGGCAATTATCCTTTTTCAAGATGGCTTTTGTTTGCAGTGAGCGGACGAGCTTAAAAGCTTCCGGACGCGAAAGTCACCGCAATCCCCATCCTTCCAGCAGCCGCCTCGCTTCCCCTCGTCCGTGCAGCAGCACCTCCACCAGGTCCTCAGGTACATCGATGTCGCACCCCGCCCGAAAGGACTCATAGACCGCTGCGGAGAGGCCGGACCGGCGCGAAAATTCCAGGTTCTCGAGGAAGCTCGGTCTCCTGCCCTGGTAGCATGTTCGAAATATGCAGTTGCGGATGAGTATCATGTTTGTCCCGCCCCCGCGTCCCGGACAGAAAACCACGTCGCCCTGGCAGTCGAGAATGCCTTTTACAGTATCCCTAGTTATGAGCGCAAGGTCTGCCATCACGATCAGAATATCCGATGGCCATCCAAGCTCCGCCTGCATCTCGATGAGATCATTGAGGGCATCGTTCAGATCCAAATCAGACTCCAGAATATCCACGTCTCTGCCGACATCTTCCGCCTTGAGGCCGGGCCGAGAGAGAATGGTGACCCTGCCAAATTCACGTACTGTCGATAAAACATCCCTGAGCATTGCGAAGGAGAGCTCTTTTCGCTGATCTGGCGTGAGAGCAGAGGAGAGCCTGCCCTTGGCCCCGTTGAACTTAAAAGGCACGATGATGCGAAGTTGCCGCTCCACGCGAGCGTGATCATCGGCCTGTGATAAAACCTTAACTCCCGAGATGCGGCCTGATCACGTCCATTTCCTCTGGCATGAAGACGCTACCGCCTGTGCGGGGATACTTCAAGCCCCGGAAGACGACTGCAGGCGTTCCGTCTCCGGCCTCGCCCATGAGCAGGTTGGCGGCTGAGGCAATCTCGTCAACAATGGCCTCCTGAGTGATCTCCAGAACCTTGCCATGCATATCGCACTTTCCCCGCCAGTCGCGCAGAGCTGCAATGCCTGCCCAGCCCACCGCCACTCCCGCGACGCCGGTGCGAAAAGGCCGGCCACAAGTATCGGTTACAATGACCGCCATTTCCCTGCCGATCCCCGCGCGCAGCCGCTCGGCGCTTGCGCCCGGATCCTCGGGCAGCAGCAATATTCGCTCGCCACCCACATTGGACTGATCTATGCCGGCGTTGACGCCTATATGGCCAAACCTGGTCGCGACCAGCAGGAAAGGATGGTCTAGCAGCACTTGTGCAGACTCATCCAAAACCGCCTGCACAAACCGGGGGTCCTTATCAATATTGCTCGCGATCTCCCTCGCTCTTGGACCGGGGAAATAGCTATCGAGATCCCGGAAACGGCCCTCAGACTTGGCCACGACGGTGCTGGCAATACAGAGCACATCACCGTCCTGAAAATCAAAAAGAGATTGCAGCTGTGATGCAATATCATCGCCTTCCTTGATTATGGGAAGGCCGCGAACGATATAGCCCTGCATAGAGGCCGGAGGAGACATCTCAGGTCAGTATTTGGTATCCTTTGAAGAGACTGATCCGATTTCCCGCTAACCTTTTAGCCGCTCTTCATAGGGCATCTTGCTGAGCCGATAGAGCCTCGCCTGCACTAAAAGGTCGAGTAGATAGGAATAGTTCTCGGCGACAATTGCAACATGCTTGTCGCTGATATCTATCCAGGGAAGACCGCCATAACCCTCTGCAAACTCCATCCAGAATGGAGGTGGAGAAAACTCAAGCTGATACTTGTGAGTCTCTGTGAAGGTGAGGGTGATCTTCTCATCCATCTAAGACACCTTTCCTTTCCTCTCCACAACCTCGGCAAAGGCAAGAGTTCCGCTGATCTTCTTGATCTTGGCCTTGACGATCTCGCCTTTCACGGCACTGGGCACGAAGATGAGATACTTATCAACCTTGGCTATTCCGTCGCCCTTGTTGCCCACTGATTCAATGCGCAGCTCATAGGTCTCACCCTCTTCGATGACATCTTTTTGAACTGCAGTCGTGGCCTTTCTCTTGCGCACAGGCCGATGAGCACCACAGGCATCGCACTTGAGCGTCAGCACGCGGTCGCTTTTAATAAGGTGAGTATCGGGCAGCCTGCACTCGGTGCAGACCACATATTCCTCGAAATAGGATTCTATCTGTCGAGCGATGGCCGTCTCGCCGAACTTTCCCTGAAAGATGCCACGCTGGCCCTCGATCTTGCCTGCCGTTCCCATCTCCTGAAGAAGATATTTCATGAGATGCTCAGGATCGCGATTCAAAGTGTCGGCTATAGCCCCAAAGTTCTCCAGGACAGTGGTCTTGCCTTCGTAAAAGACCTTGACCGAAGGTATGACGAACCGCTCCTTGGATTCGCGGGTGGCAGGCATCTTCTTCATGGCCCGATCAAGGCCAGCTAAGTAGTCATCCATCCAGATTACCTTATCAGCTCTTGACCGGACTCTACGACGATCTGAATAGGAGACGGCAGCTTATGGCCAGCTCTTGTCAATGCGATCTTGGCATCGCCCAGGTATTGGGGTGGTATCCCAAGGGTGAAGAGCTTCTGGCCGGCCTCAACCCGGGCTGCAGTTCCAACTGCCTTGCCGAAAGCCATCCTCATGCCGCTGGAGACACGGTCTGCACCGGCACCAGTAGCCTGCTTATTCTCACGAATGACATGGTGAGGATAGGTCCTGAGCTTGAGGTGGAAGTTGGTCCTGCCTACCTGTTTCAGAAGAAAACGGTTGGCTGCAACTCTTGCCGCCTCAAGAGCTGTATGCCTGATCTGGCATGGCTCCAATATTACAAGAGTGAGCTGGACGGGAAAATCCTCCTGCAGATTTCCCATATCGTAATGTACTACCTTGCTTCCCGGGACGCCGCCCATGTACCGCCTGCGCGTGTAGGGTCGTTCCCTTCTTCTATACATGCTTCCTGGCTTGCGTGTCAAAACGAATTCCTCCGATAATCCTGAGATTGGTGCACTATTTACCTTGCTTATAAGGTTTGGCCTTTATTATTTCATTTTGCCTAAACCGTGATGGGTGTGGAGAATGATATCTCACCGGCAAGGGGCCTCGTCATCATAGAGCGAACAGCATCCGGCCGGTTTGCCAAAACCCACATTAGCTTAACCAGGGCCACCTCAGGGAGCATATCTTCACCTTCAATGGCTCCTGCATCCAGCATGTAGCGACCGGTGTCATAAACCCGGTCACATATTCTGCCCCGCAGGCATTGCGAGGTGACAACCAGCGGAATATTCTCCTCTGTAGCCCTCCGGATGCCTTCTATCCAATCCGAGGCCACATGGCCAAGGCCAGTTCCCTCAATTACGAGCCCCCGATAGCCCTTATCGATGTAGTAGTTCAGGATCTCCGGCGAGGAGCCTGGGGTGTACTTGACCAGGGCGCACCTGGGCTCGAGCTTATCCATCAGCACCAGGCTTTCCTCTCCGCGGTGCCGAAAGGGAGCGAATGTCTTGATCTTCCGTGAGAGGTAATCGACGCGCCCCAAAGGCGGCTGGTTCATGCTCTGAAATGCATCCCTGCGAGAGGTATGCATCTTGCGAACGCGCGTGCCGCGGTGAATGGAGCAGTAATCGTCGCTGGTGCTGCCATGCATCACCACACAGACCTCCGCAATATCGCTTATGGCGACTGTGGCAGCGCTTATGGCATTCATAGCTGCATCGCTGCTGGGCCGATCTGAGCTTCTCTGCGAGCCGACGATGACCACCGGCACAGGGCTCTTCAGCATGAAGGAAAGGGCTGCGGCGGTATACATCATCGTATCTGTGCCATGGGTGATGATCACACCCTCAGATCCTGATGAAATCTCAGATGCCACAGCACGCGCGAGTTCCATCCAGTAGTCTGCACGCATGTTCTCGCTCAGGATCTGATAGATTACGCGCGCATGATAGTTGGCTATTTCCTCCAGCTCCGGTATGGCCGAGATTATCTCCCCCGCCGAGAACTGGCTTGTAACAGCACCGGTTCGATAATCGACCTTGCTGGCGATGGTTCCACCTGTGGATAGAATGGAGACCATGGGAAGGCCCTCTCTCTGCCTTAGGGGCTTGTCTTTATCCAGAGGCTTCAGCTCCTGCCCCTTCTCCACGAGCTTAAGACTGGACGGCGGAACACAAAGGCCGACATTGTAGCCGTTGTCCAGCTTTATGACCACGTGATCCTTGCGCCGGGATGGCATGAGCACGCCCTCGTAGGACATGCCGCTCCTCTCCACGGAGATTCTATCCCCCAGATCCATTTTTCCTCACCAGATGACCGTTAACCTCTGTTGCTTTATACTGGCCACCTAAAAACGTTGCCCTTGAGTCCTCCGCCTGAACCCTCCAAGTCAAAGAAGATTAATAGATTAGAACGCGAGGATTTGGCAGAGCAGGAAAAAGGTTCAGGCGAAACATGATAATGTGCTTGGAAGAAAATAATAAAAGATGTCAGAGCAAAAGATAACAATCAATGGAGAGGACATGATCTATTTTGTAACCAGCAACAAAGGAAAATTCGCAGAGGCAAGCGCGATTTTTCCAGATTTGGTGCAAAAAAATATCGGCTATACTGAAATCCAGGCTGACACATTGGAAGAGGTGGCAGCCTTCGGCATGAAAGAGGTTCTGCAAAGGCTCCGCGGGCCGGTGATGCTGGAAGATGCGGGCCTCTTTATAGAAGCCTTGCATGGCTTCCCAGGCGTTTATTCCGCATATGTGCAGAAGACCATCGGCAATAATGGAATACTGCGGCTGATGGATGGGTTAGAGAATCGCAATGCATTCTTCAAATCGGTGGTTTCTTATGCCGAGCCTGGCCAGGAGCCCCGCATGTTTCAGGGGTGTGTTCATGGAATCATTGGCAGTGAGGCACGAGGCAAGAAGGGCTTTGGGTATGATCCCATATTTTATGTAGGCAGGGCGAGCCTTGGGGAGATGGAGATACCTGAGAAGAACAGAATATCTCATCGTGCAATATCCATGCATGGATTGAAGAGCTGGCTTGAGGGGCGGAAGTAAAATTGGCAATGTTAAAGGAGGAGAGGACGTCTCACGCCAGTTGAAAGTTTGGCTATCTGGAATATTTAAGTGAACTACCGCGTCCTGAAGGGCGCAGCTTCCCACTTCATAGCTAAAACTTGCATCACTGAGATGCGATGTAGAGGTTTAGGTTCCATGGGCGCAACGGGCTGTTCCATCCCTGCGATGAGTATGTTCCTGGAGGCATTGTAGTCTCTGTCACATGTGAACCCGCAGTAAGGGCACTCGTGTATTCTGACAGATAGATCTTTCTTTACAATGCTTCTACAAGCAGAACACCGTTGTGTGGTGTTCCTGGGATCTACTTTTGCCAGCTTTCGACCAGCACTTTGAGCCTTGTACGAAAGCATGAATATGAATTTAGACCAGGCAGCATCATGAATGCTGCGATGCATACCATTATTATAGCCCTTCTCCTTCAGACCTTTGACATCAAGATCTTCGACGCATATGATATAGAAATTATTGACATACATCCGAGAGAGCTTATGTAGAAAATCGTCTCGCTGGCAATTGATTCGCTTATGCAGCTTCGCCACCTTGTCTTTGATTGCCTTGCGATTATTCGATCCATTCTTGGCTCTGGCAAGCTTTCTTTGCAGCTTTGCCAGCTTATCTTCAGACTGCTCTGCACACCTCGGATTCTCAATCTCATTTCCCTCGGAGTCAACCACGAAGGAAGTCAGCCCGACATCCAGACCTACTGCTTCATCGGTTTCCGGTAATGACCGTGGCTCCTGATCGGCCTGAACTATGGCGAACCATTTCTCGCCTTCTCTCTTGATTATGA
>CABMDX010000275.1 GCA_902385025.1 uncultured archaeon
AAGCTTTACAACTGCATCGTCACCACTTTCCCTTACAGCATTGTTTCTCATTGCAGCATCCAATCCCGAGGATTGCCTGAGTCTGTCTACATGGCCACCACGGGCTTTGGCGATTGCGGAACACAAAGCGACTACTTTGCAGCTCTATGTCGATCCCTTGGAATACCTGCTAGGGCGACCGGAGGCCTGTACATCATTCCTGGGATGAAAGGTTCACATTTCTGGAATGAGTTCTACCTTGAGGGATATGGATGGGTTCCTGCCGACGTCACATTTGCAGAAAGTGCGGATTGGGCATATAATGCCACCGATGAGGAAAGATCCGAGTTCAAAGATTACTATTTCGGAAATATGGATCCCTATCGCATGGTGATACAGAAGGATATGAGCATTCCTTTTGTGCCAGATCCGGGAGATGCGTTTATCATCTACCATACGGCATTACAGAGTGCTAGAGGGACATGCAACACTTCCCGCGATGATATTGAACTGATAGCTATGGATCATTGGAAATGGAATACACGGCACTTCAAAATAAAATAATCTTTTTTCTTGATAATAATCGCATTTGGCGTATATCTTGCGTCAGGTGTAGACCAGCTATGCATCGTCTTAATACCCCTCTTCTTGGATCACCAATAAGGTATAGCCCTTTTCTCGATATTTAGCTCATCCAACAAATGGATCAGCTTTTGGGTCAAAAAAATTATGCGGGCAACTCTCTTTTCAATGCTAACTTTTGTATATTGGTGATTTCGATTCATGCCAAGAAAATTCTTGGCGATATTAAAGAAATCTTCAATATTCGACCTAATAGTCTTGAAATCCTCCCATTTATAGATCAATTTCTTGAATGCAGCTACCGTCCTTTTCCAAATCGCCATTTTATATTTTTTGACAAAAAATAATTCCAACGGTGGGTTGAGGTCGCGAATGATTTTATCTAAATTTGTGTTTTTTCTGGGATAAATGATCGGAACCACGTTAAATCTATTAATAATAATCTGATAGTTCGCTTTTGACGTGAAACCCTTATCGCAAACGATTACATCTTCTGATTTGATAATTCTGGCTCGAAATAGCTTTTCAATGAATGGAATAAGCAATTTTGAGTCGTTAGGCGAATCCTTGAATATTTCGAACCCCAAGAGCTCATTATCTTGATTGATAGCCAAAATTAGCTTAAAACCTACATAATATCCTATAGAAGGACCATATGAGTATTTATATTTTTTATTTGCTTTACCTATTTTATGCTTGTTTCTCCACATATTAAGGTCAATTACGATAGAACTGGTGTCAATAATTATGGTCTCCGCTTTTCTATTTCTTAATCTCTTTCTAGGCTGAAATAAACGCTTTAAAAAAAGATAAATTAAATCATAATCAAGATTCGACTGCATTTTGTATATTTCATTGGCTTTTAACTTTGAATTTATCCTCAAAAGCCTTTTTAGTTCAATATTATCATTTATTTCTGAAACGAGTTTAGATATATCTCTTTCAAACAAATCAGAAAGGATTAGAACTTTAATCGATATTAAGAAATTATTCACATCATATATTTTTAGTCTACCTGCAATCTTGCTTGCTCTTGGCCAGGCGATAATTTCAAGTAATTTAATGACGATAGCCCATTTTGGATGCCAAATATCATGAATTAAGGGATATAACATAATAAAGACACTTATTTGATTATATAAACTGTTATTTGGTATCCAAATTACTTAATTCTTTCGATTGATGTGCAGATTAATAGTAAATAGAATCCCATCAGTTTAATCAAAAAAATTCGTCCATTTTAGAGGATAAACGCAAAACTAAGCCCAAATCAAGCCAATAGAAAAGATGGTGATCGTATCTCGACCTCAATATCCATAAGACTCCCTGATGATATCGCACGGAGCCTGAAGGATCTTTGCCGAAACTATAGAGCGACCCAAGACATACGTTATCCGAAAAGCAATCGAGGAATATCTCAAAGAGTACGCAGACTATCTAATTGCACTGGAGCGCTTGAACGACAAGGACGACAGGATCACTTCGGATGAGGAGATGATGAAGCTCCTTGGCATACAAGATTGAGTACAAATCATCGGTCTTTCGTGAATTGAAGCACCTGGCTAAGAATGTTGCCAAGAGGATCGCGAGAGAGAAGCATTGTTTATGAGAAGCGACAATTTTAATATTACGATTATTATCTAAAGTTAGCACTTTCTTTCCGCCACCTCTTTTATCATCTCCGCCGATATAGCAATCCCCTTGCAGGTGTGCATATTGAGCGAGAGCAGCAGGCCCACAACGTTGCCATCCTGCATCAGGGGGCTGCCGCTGTCGCCGGGCCCGGGCAAATTTCCCAGCGGCAGCACGACGTAGGCGATAAACCAGGAGGTGTCGGAGATTCTGCATCGCATGCTGTGCTGGGCATTTTTCAGTTCGGCATCGCCCAATTTGGGCGCAGCAAGCTCTGTGAGCTGGCAGGCTCCCAGGATTGGGAAGAAGGCCAGGTCGGCGTCGCTTGGGATGTAGGCCACCTTGCAGGCCAGGCCGCCCACGCGCAGATTGCGTGTTCCTGCTGCGTGAAAGATGTGGGCCGGGGCAACGCCTGCCAAGATCCCGCGCCAGGGGACGATGGCGCCGATCACGCCTCCGGAGCGCCCGGCGATGAACTGGTCACCTGATTTGATCATTATAAGCTCACCTAGATAATAATATTAAATCAAGGTATTGATGAGTACACAAAAACCTATAAGAATTTAATGCGTGAATTATTACTAAAATATTATATAATTATCTATGGACGAAATGGTTTCAAGCCGAGTAAGCCGAACACATACAAAAATTACAAATACATTGCGAAAGATAAATCAAATCTTCCGGGATTTCGTTCTTGAAAGGCTGGAAGGCACGCAGGTTGCAGCTATGGCAAGAGAGAGAAGAGTGGACACTTTGGGCCCGGGAAATGCCTTCCGGGACTGGCTCGTGGAGGTCTTGGGAGAGAGGATAGTGGATCGGAACTGCAAGGTTCATGTCTATAAGATCCTGCCCTCATCTCATACCGTCTGTCGATACGAATTCCCTCATCAGGAGTTCAGTGTGGTGGCCAAGTTCTATGGCGAGCCCACCGGATGGAAGAGGAACTACAATGCAGTTAGATCCATGGAGAAGGAGTTCGACACCCTCAAGAGGCTTGAGCGGATCATCAATATCCCCCGACCGCTGGCCGCCAGGAAGGATTTCCACTGCGTTCTGCTGACGGAACATGTGAAAGGAAAGTCCCTTTACAGATGCATGAAAGAAGATGATGGGCTGTACGACAGGCTCACGTCCCTAGCCCACGCTCAAAGAAAGCTCCACGATCAGACGAGATCAGATTACAGAAAGGAGAAGGATTTCGCGAGGTTCCACAAGGTCCTGGACCAGCTGAGGCTCGACCCCTCCACCAGGCTAAGATATGACCGCCTTCTGGGTGATTGGTGGTACAGCCCTTGGATCAACCAGCCCTTTGGCTGCAGGGTGCACGGTGACGCCAATCCCATGAACTACCTGTTCAACCACAACAGAGTCTATTTCCTGGACTTCGAGAGCTCCAGGGAGAATGCCAACTTCGTGCAGGATCTGGGCATTGTTGCTGCCGAACTCAAGCACTATTTTGTCGTTCACCGCAGGGACGGGAGACTGGCAGAGCCCTACATCGGCCATTTTCTCTGGCATTATAGCCGCAGTGAATCGGAGTTCTACAGCATAACCCGAGCCCTGCCATTCTTTATGAGCCTGGGATTGCTGAGAATGGCCAGGCTAGGGCAGAGTCCGGAGCACAGGGCCTACATACTTCAAGAGGCACAGGCATGTCTGGAGAGCGGCCTTAAGGCGCTTTCCTGAAAAGATTCCCGGCCCCTACGGAAGAATCATCTTTTCCTCAGCCGAATATGCAGGCGGTCTGAGTAGTTGACCCCCAAGCGCAAGGCAAGATCCCAGGCTTCCCTCGCTTCGCGCATCTCTGGATCGGCTCCAAAAGCCATTATCCAAACTCTCTCCTTGGAAAGGCTTTTAACCTGCTCCTCCAACAGCCTGGAAGTCCAGCACCAGGAAGATCTGCCGATCACGAACTTGATATGGACGTTCTCTTTTCCGGACCAGTAGGCCAGATGGAAATCCGATCCCCTCTTGGGGCTGACCACTGAATAATGGATCTTTCTAAGAACCGCCTCGGGAATGGTATTGGTGCCGTTGGTCTCAATGTGAACCTCCTTTCCGGCCTCATGGAGCAGAGCGATCAACTCCGACAGCTCAGAGAGCTGCAGCGTCGGCTCGCCTCCGGTTATGACCACCCTCCTCCCTTCGATC
>CABMDX010000276.1 GCA_902385025.1 uncultured archaeon
AGCTGGTGGTGATTGTGGCAAGAGACGTGAATGTGCGCCACAAACCCAAGCCCATCATTCCTGAAAGCCAGAGGCTGCGGATGATTCAGTCCCTGAAGAGCGTGGACAGTGCGGTTCTTGGCGAGGAGAAGGATATCTTTCGCACCATAGAAGAGCTGCGTCCGGATATTATCACCTTGGGATTCGACCAGCACTTCGATCCTGCTCTCTTGGAGGCGGAACTCTCCAGCCGGGGCCTCTATCCTAAAATTGTGCGCATCGAAGATCATGAGCCCTGTCCTTTATGCAGCTCGCGGCAAATTGTCGCCAGGATCCTGGGGCGCTTTCGGGGCAGAAGAATATAGGCCGCCAGGTACTTATATAGTCACCTCGTTGGCGGGCCTGTATGGCCAGAGTAGCTGTAGGCGGAACCTTCGATCCCATTCATGATGGACATATTGCCCTTCTCAGACGTGCCTATGAGCTGGGCAAAGGTGGTGAAGTGATCGTCGGCCTGACCTCAGATGAAATGGCCAGGGCGAGCAGAAAGCGACCTGTGCGGGATTTTGAGATAAGGGCGCGAAATTTGCGCGATGTCGTGAAAAGGTGCTTTGGCATCGAGAATGCCGCCATCACCAAGATCGATGACCAGTGCGGCTCTTCGATCTATGAAGACTTCGATTTTATCGTGGTCTCCCCTGAGACCCTGCCCATGGCAGAGAAGATCAACCGGATGAGGGGAAAGAAGAACCTAAAGCCGCTCAAGATCTCGGTGATCGAGTACCAACTGGCCCAGGATCATGTGCGCATCAGCTCCACCAGGATCTCGCAGGGAAAGATCGATAGGCATGGCAGGGTATTGAGCGGGTGAATGATAGGCGCAGGCTTTTAATCTCATGCCGATCGAATAAATTTTAATGCATGTATTTCGATCGCTGATAAACAGCCAGATCAAGATTTGCAATAAGTTTGACCTCTTGTTGCCCGCCAAATTTAGAATTGACGGATATCGAGATTTTTCGCGGTCGATCATACCAAAATATCTTCAAGAGAAATCGATCATTTACGATATTGGCGGCGGCAAGAACCCATATATAACCGCTGAGATGAAAGCGACAAGAAACTGCAGCATTACCGGTATTGATATCGATAAGAATGAGCTTAACTTGGCGCCTGAAGGCATTTATAACAGAGCTGTTGCGTCAGATATCACAAAGTATGAAGGCAACGGGGACGGAGACCTTGTCATCTGTTTAGCGTTGCTGGAGCACGTTGAAAATGTTGAATCTGCGATGAAAGGCATCGCAAGCTGTTTAAAAATAAATGGCAAAGCGTGCCTGTTTGTGCCTTCCAAAAACGCCCTTTTTGCACGAATTAACACGATGCTTCCGGAAGGATTCAAGAAGCAGATTTTATACTCTATTTTTCCCGGAACAAGGAAGCTTCATGGCTTTCCTGCCTATTACGACAGATGCACGCCTCACGAAATCAAACAGATTGCGCGATCTATGGGCTTCGTGGTCCTGGAGGAGAAATATTACTATAAGAGCACCTATTTTTCTTTCTTCTTCCCATTATACCTTCTCTGGCGGCTGCACCTATATCTGTTCAATCTAATAGCAGGGGACGAAGCGGCTGAGACATTCGGCCTGGTTCTAAGAAAGTCGAATTAATTTATACCTTGACTCGTCACGTGGTAGGGGTAAACCCTCGGAAGAGAAAGAAGGATATATTCACAAAGCCGCACCCATCCCAAAGCATTTATACCCGGAAGCGCATTGTCAACCAGACCCAATTGCCCGGGGTTTACGCCATCAGACTGTGGGATCTCACCACTCTCTGCTCAGCGATAGAGAGCCGGTATTCTCATGCCGGCTCTTTTATCCTCCGTGCGTCCTCAACAGCTAATAAGCCAAGGGATTATGAATAGAAGCATTTTGAACTCCGGAGCACCAACAGAAACGTCTGCTGATGCTCGTTTCGCTGACAGAGATATTTTAAATACTTATATATACATTTCAAATAATAATAGATTTCAATCATGTATTTTTGATCGCAGAGAAATACAGAATATGGCCGAGCAAAGGGGCCTTTCTCCAGAAGAGATTCGCTCCCACTTAAGAGAGCTCGGATACCGTCTAATTAAGAACAATCACAACAGGATGGTCTGGATAAAGGATAGAGGCAAGCCCATGAGCTATACCAGGAAAATTGCTCCTTTGGAGGAATATCTTTCCAAGTGCCTGGCGAGGCAGACGCAATTCTTTGATAAATCGGAGATAGGCCGAATAGCCAATAGGACGGGCGTCAACCGGGAGTCGGTTCGGGCTACACTGCGACGCAAAGGCTATAGGCTTACTACAAATGGTCACGGAATTCCTGTGTGGATCAAAAAGGAATGAGTCTCATTTCTTCCAGAACTCCGGCACCAAGAGCACCAGCGCGGTCACGACCTCCAGCCGTCCTATCCACATGCAAAAGAAGAGCAGCATCTTTCCGGCGGGATGAATCTCGGCGAAGCTGAACATGGGTCCTACACCTCCAAAGCCAGGTCCTGTATTCCCAAGAGTCGTGGCCACTGCGGAAATAATTGTCTCAATATCCAGGTGCGGATTATCATAGGAGATAATGGAGAGCAATAGCGCCGCTACAGCGAAGATGATCAGGTACATGGCCACGAAAATGTTGCTGGGCCTCAAGACCTCATCCTTCACCGCGAGCTTGCCGAGCTTCACCGGAATGACGGCCTTGGGATGAAGGGCATGAAACAACTCCCTGTATCCGCTCTTTAATATCAATATTATTCTTATTACCTTTATCGCACCGCCGGTAGATCCGGCACATGCGCCTATGATCATGAGCAAGAGCAGCATGAATTTGGCTGCTGCCGTCCACTGGTCGAAGTTTGTCGTGACAAAGCCGGTGGTTGTCATGATGGAGACCACCTGAAATCCTGCAAGCTGAATCTTGCGCAGGATGTCTCCCTCAAGCCCTCCCCAAAGGACTATGATGCCTGTTGCAGCCAGCAAGATCAGAGTATAAAATCTGAACTCTGTGTCCTTGAAGAAGGCCCTTCGATCCAATGTGAGCACCCTGTAGTGCAGAGCGAAGTTGGCCCCTGCCAAAAACATGAACAGCGTTATAATGGCATCGATTATCCAGCTCTTGTAAGCCATGATGCTCATGCTTTGCGGAGAGAAGCCGCCAGTAGCCATGGAGGCAAATGTATTGCATAGAGAGTCGAATAGCGGCATCCCGGCAAGACACAGAAGCACAACCTCTGCCACCGTCATAAAGATGTAGACCCACCAGAGCACTCGAGCCGTCTGTTTTATGCGAGGCGTCAGCGTGTCCTTGTCAGGACCTGGCACCTCCGCTCTGTAAAGCTGGCGGCCTGCCACACCCAGACGCGGCAATATGGCCACGAATAATAGTATTATGCCCATTCCGCCCAGCCACTGTGCAAAGGACCTCCAGAATAGCAATCCCATATATG
>CABMDX010000277.1 GCA_902385025.1 uncultured archaeon
CAATCGGTGCATAGTCATTAATTCCCACTAAAACAGCTTTCTTGGCCATATTTCAAAACCTCCATAATATTAATACTAATATTACCTTAAATACTTTTTCCTGTATATGCTTAAATAATTCTATTTGTTCTTAAAATATTTTTAATTCGTTTGTAGAATTCGTCAGCATATCATTATTAAATATTGAATAGATATAAATCAGGATTGCTAGATCTTTCTTCTCCACATATAGATCCCATCGATTTTGAATATTATTCAATTTAACCCTGGATTTAATTCCTGTCTTTTGGAAATCAATCTGAACTCAGAATATTTTGCCCTTTTTGAGATATCAATTGCTGTTTGCCCACATAGCATAATGAAAAATTAAGACTATAAATGCAAGTTATTTTATTATGTTAGTCAAAATACCAGAATTAAAAAAGTAAATAAATCGAACGCCGACGATTCTTAAAGGCCGTCAGGAATGGCAGCAAGGACTGTACCCATTCATCTGTTATAAGAATAGACATATGTGGTGATATGCAACCTTCTGCTGGGAGATCTCTATCGCAGAATCTTGACTCAATCGTGCTCGGTAAAATACGTATTCCTGGCCAAAAATCAATAGCATCAAGCCGCTGCATTCTTAACGCAAGATTCATAAGATGCCGAAACAATTGGAATTTAGTTCTCACTTTCCAGGGAGATCGCGGGGCGAAATTCGTCCATGTGAATTCCAGCAGGAGCCAAAAAATGTATGCATAAGAGCGTGAAGATAGGTTTATATGGCTTTCTCATCTGGCTGATACCATTCGCCGTATCTGTTTTAATATTTCCGCTCCGTGCGACCCAGCGACCGCTATTTGAGTCTATCATGCCGGTGGTTCTGGTTATTTGGACGGTTTTCTTCTCCATAGTCTACCTTCTGGGGATTAAAAGCGGCTTCCAAAAGGAAAGTATCTTGCTTGGCATAATTTGGCTTTTGATCGGCATTTTCTTCGATCTTCTGATATTTATAGCGGGTCCATTAAAGATGGCGCTTTGGGATTACATGACTGATATCGGCGTGATGTATCTCATTATCCCCACCATCACCAGCGGCTTTGGCTATCTGATGGAGCGCCATTCACGAAATTAAGCCGTCTCTGTCCCAGGAATTATTGTAGGCATATTCAGGGCTTTCTGTTCATCGGAGTATGCCTACGTCCGGCTAATATGTGATAAGTATCATAGTTTTTTGGCGCTCTTTCAAATGGCTGAAAACTATTTTGAAAAAAACCTTTGTGGCCCATGCAGGCCGAATTCTCTTTTGGGCCGAATTTATTTTCTTCAATTTTCAGTTATTAGAAATATTGGAAAAAATGTTTTTGCAATATATTGCCATATTGGAAAAATCCTCAATCTTGTCCGCCATCTTTATGTCCTCATAATCGGTGTAAACCATTGTCCTTGATAAGAGTTGACAATTAGCAAAACAAGCACTACACTGCCAGTTGGCCTCATCTCTAATAGTCAATCCATGAACTCTGATCAAGGACACCCTCAATTAGACCAAATCTGCAACTGAAAGGAGATACGATCGAGAATGTCTGGTGTACAGAAGTCGGATGCAATGCTTCAGCATGAGAAATGGATCGCCTATGTGTTAGAGCATAATCCCAAGTGGATACCGGGAAGAGACAAACCTGTAAATTTGCTGCCTGAAAACCATATCCTCTTCATGGCCTTCGCAGCGCTCACCATAATCGTGACCGTTGCATTAAGCATTCATGCATAAAAAAGAACAATAATAAGTGGAGGAGAGACATGAGTTCGGGGACCATCATTTCAGGTATATTGTTCCTGGCGGGAATTGCCGCAATATTCATCTCCGGGGGCGCCACGACATTTATGCTGGCAGGCGATGCCATGGTGGCATTGGCTGGCCTCTCATTTGTCAAATTGTCGAAGTGAATATAATCTTCCTATTTTTTTAGGCTGCAACGAAAGCTTTTTTGCGCCCAAAGAGCATTCTCGCAAGAATGATTCGTGCTCTGGCAGTTGACATCGATGGAACACTGAGCGATATGACAAGAGCCCTGTGTCCCGCGGCGGTGGAGGCATTGCGCAAATTGCCGGTTCCTGTTGTGCTGGCTACGGGCAACACACATTGCTTCACAAGGACGGTCTCAATTCTCCTGGGAACGCCCCGCATCTTCATAGCCGAGAATGGCGGGGTAGTCTCCCATTCCGAGGAGGAGATGGAAATTCTGGCGGATAGGGATATCTGCGAGAAGGCCTTTTTGAAGCTGGCCGAGGAGTTCCCTCTGCAAAAATACAACTCCGTTCGCTACAGATTTACGGATATCGCACTTTTGCGCAACTTCGATGTATCGGCTGCTATGCGGCGCGTCCAGGAACTGGGGCTGGATGTGGACATAATTGATACTGCCTTTGCCGTGCATATCAAGGACAGGCATGTCGACAAGGGGACGGGCCTTTCGCGTATTGCAGAGCGCATGAATATCGACCTGAAGGAATTCGCGGCTGTTGGCGACAGCCAAAGTGACCGACCCATGTTCAATCTGGCCGGCTTTCGGGCCTCTGTAGGCAATGCCAGGCCGGAGCTGAAAGAGGTATCGGATTATGTGGCCAGGAACAAATATGGAAATGGCTTTGCGGAAATCATTGAATACATGGCCAAAAATAAAATGTTCAGCGAAGTGCATTGAGCAAGAACGCGACAATGCAGCAATTTCTAAAAATTCGAAAATCCCAAAAAGCCAAAATCCATAGCTAGAGGAATGAATACATGAGCCGGATACCCAGTCCTGCGGCTGCATCCTTTGCAGAATTGGAAGAGGTATTCTCCTATGATCATAGTGTACCACTGCACGAAGAGGAATCCGGCAAAAATTATCACAGCGGCATATCCATAATCGATATCAGCTATGCCAGCCTGATAGAAGGAAGAATCAAAGCCTATCTGGTTGTCCCTTCCGGAAAAGGGCCATTTCCAGGAGTCATTTATGTGCATCCTGGACCCGGAAGCAGGTCAACCTTCTTGGATGAGGCTAGGATGCTGGCAAATGCATCTGTCGCCTCTCTTCTGATTGAGGCGCCCTGGGCCAATGGCCCTGAATTCGGGACGCGAGCCAGCAGGACGGTAAAAGAAGTCCGCGCCTGGTTCATCCAGATTGCATTAGACCTCCTGCGTGCTGTGGATCTGATGGCATCGAGGCCTTTCGTCGATGCAAATCGTATTGCTCATGTCGGCCACA
>CABMDX010000278.1 GCA_902385025.1 uncultured archaeon
GAGAACGTTATGGTAGAGCTTGCGAAGAAAGGTGTGGGACGCCAGCAGGCACAAGAGATCATGCGCCAGAGCAGCATGCTGGCCTTCGAAGAGAAACGAGAGCTCTCAGAGGTTCTCCTGCAAAACGAGACCGTCATCAAGAACCTCAAGCCTGAGGAGATCCAGGCTTTGCTTGATCCGCACCAGTACATCGGCACTGCTGTTCTGCAGGTGGAAAGGCTCTGCCAGAAGCTGCAAAAGCTCTATTTGGCTTAAAAATAGCATGCCTCAGGTATTTCTCCTCAAGCCAGGCTCAATTCTGAGAGATGCTTCCGGCAATATCCTGGACGCCAGATCTTCGGTGACGCTTGTGATATCCGGAAAGACGAAGATGATAGTGGATACAGGGCAGGAGGGCGAAGAGGAGAAGGTACTCTCTGCCCTGAAAAGTCTTGATTTAAGGCCCAAAGATATTGATACTTTAATAAATACCCATTCCCATCCCGATCACTGCGGAAATAATCGTCTCTTCTCAGGGGCGAGGATTCTATCTCCAACTGAGGGAGTTGTGATTGCTCCCGGGGTCTGGATAATTGAGACTCCCGGCCACAGCATGGATAGCATTTCCGTAGCAATCAAAGGACCGGAATTAGTAGTAATAGCCGGAGACGCTCTTCCCACTTTTGGCAATTTCCAGAAGAATGTACCTCCGGCAATGCATATAAATCGGGATCTTGCAGTCTCCAGCATGGCAAAAATCGTGGCTGTCGCGGACATCGTCGTTCCCGGACACGATTTCCCCTTTTATGTGCCAGAGAGAGAGTATGTTCGCCATTCTGACATTCCCGCAAGGATCGATCGAGATTAGCCGGAACGGAAATGCATTTTTTCCAATGGCATAGGATACTGCCCTTAAGGAGAAATGATAATCTAGCGATGCAATAGTGCAGAGCTGGATCGGATAGAAGATTATCTGGCAAAATTGATCCATCTATACCTAGTATATGCAGGACAGTTATATTGATAAATCTAAGTTTAAGCAACCTATAAATACGAAAAAAGTTATAAGAATTTTGAATGCAGCTAAAATTGACATCAAAAGAAAGGTTAGTTCTTTACGGTCTTGCCAGATATCCGGGGTTCAGTGATATAGATCTCGCCTCTAACATTGGCGTTGATAGATCTACAATTTTTAAGAGCAAGCGAAAGTTCAGAGATTGGAAACTCATCAGGTTGTTGAATGTACCTTCCGGAGAAGCTGTAGGTGCCGAAATCCTGACCTGCGTCTTTGTCAGATATAAGCCGACTGCGCCCTTTGAGGTAAGAAAGGGATCGCCTCCCTACCAGAACTGGATCAACTATCCCAATTGCGTAGCTCATATTGCTACAGATACCGATTCAGTCTCTGTATTCTACTCTCGCAGCCTGACTGACTTTCGGGTGAACTTCGATCCCATAATCGATGAGTACTACCGGAGCGACTTCGTAGAGGATATCCATTATTTCCATTATCCATTCCAGGTTTCAAGCTACTCGGCTGATGCGGCTTTGGCCGTAAACAGCCTCTTTGACCTTGGAAGAGACGATCTGCCAGAAGGAATCGTGACTCCTGCGGCTGCATTGACGGAAGACTCCCGGCTCACCGAAAAGGATAAGCTGACGCTCTACGCCTTTGTGAAGTATCCCATGCTCTCGGATCTTGAGCTCTCCAGGAGGACGGCCATTTCCAGGCCCACCATCTCCGGAAAGCGCACCAAGTTCTTCCAGACAGGCTTGCTGACACGTGAGGCTTACATTGATTGGCAGAAGGTTTGCTGCGAGCTATTGTCATTCTACCACGTGCAGATCAGGCACGGTCATGACCGCGAGGATCTGGCCAAGGTTTATAGAGCCTTCCGCAAGATCGGAGCGCCTCTTCTCAGCTATATGCAGCCTGGCGAGATCTTCGGAGCATTTCTTTCCACCGGCTATCCTGAGCTGAAGAGCCGCCTGGACGCAGAGCTGCGCAGTCTTTCGGCAGAGGGACTGCTCATTGAAAGGCCGATGCTCGTCATTATGCCACTCTCAGAGATCAAGGTTGCCAAGATCGATTATGCGCCAATGGTGGCCAAGATGCTGGATGTGACTCGCGAGATATGAAAAAAACATGCTAGGCGAGGTTGCCATAATCTGCTCCCGGGCAGATCCGGCAAGCCTCAATATTTTTGAGCATCTTCAGAGGCAAGGAGCCTGGCAAGAGCGGGACGGCTACAGCTCATTAGGCCGCTGGCGCCTGATCATTCACGACGAAAAGCCGACTGCTTTGCAGGGTGTTGACGGTCTGCTGGCAAATCTCGGACTCGAGCCGGAGGCAATCGTCTTCGCCTGCCGGCATGAGGCCAAAGCCAGCCTGCCATGGCTGGGCGGCCACTTCACGGGAGTGCTGGAGAAGGGCAATAGAGAGCTTTCTGCAGCAGCACCCCGGGGCCTGTGCACCTTTTTGCGAAATGTCATATCTCTTGCACCGCCAAACTTCGCGATATCTGCCGAGGCCACTCACCACGGGCCCACGGATGTTGCGACTCCATGCTTTTTTGCGGAAATTGGCAGCACGCCTCTGCAGTGGCGCAATGATATGGCAGGAGAAGCAGTGGCCAGAGCCATTCTATCAATAAAACCGGATACAGATCAGAGAGAGCTTCCCGTATTCCTCGGCTTTGGAGGAGGGCATTACGTCCAGAGGCAGACCGAGCTTCTCTTCAATGCAGAAATTGCCTTTGGCCATCTCTTCTCCAGCTATCAAGTCGGCGAGCTTGATGGAGAAATAATTGAGGAGGCACGCCGCAAATCCGGTGCCTGTTATGCTTACCTGGACCGCAAATCGCTGCGATCTGAGCAGAGAAAAGGGCTGGTTGGGCTCCTTGAAGAGCTGGATTTGCCCATGCTGAAAAGCAAGGAGATCCGGGACAAATTTCCCTCTGGCAAATCGTGATCAAGATCATACGCCGTGACGCCCGCAGACTGCTCGAATCTGCCAGCGATCGGCTGCACCTGCTGCCTATTAGCATATTGAATTTTCAAAATATCAAATAATTTTCCCTGGCTACTGATGCCGCCAGAATCTCCTTTTTCGATCGTATACCCTCTGAGAAATATTTAATTTATTAATTGAGAAAATCTCATTTCTGCTTTTTTTCTCAAATTTTCTCAGGAATTCATGAACAAAAAGATGCATTTTTGACAAAAGAAATTTATACCAAAACAATCTATTACTGTATATCAAATTAATTTAAGTTGAAAAAGGTCTCGTGGTCGCAATGTCCGCAAATTCCCAGGCAAACAGCCTCTCTGCTTTGCAGGAGAAGGCGCTTGATCTCATTGGCTCAAGCCCAAGTGGCCTTTATCAATCGGAACTGCGCCGCCACCTATCTATCGATAGCAGCAAATGCTCCAGAGTCGTGGCCAGAATGCAGAAAGCAGGCCAAATCCAGAGAGAAAAGGTTCCGGCCAGCAGCACATTTCTGATAAAGCTAACGGGCAACAAAAGCCCTGTGATCGATATCTCGGTCACCCCTGCTAAGGCTTCATTTCGCCCTATCGATAGCTACTTAACTGAGATCTATCTGCTATTTCTGGTGCGCGGCATATCCAGCTAACTCGCTTAAGCCGCAGGGGACAGGAGAATACCGTGAGGGCTTACTGGGAGATTTTGCGCCCCTTCAACTGCATCATGGCAGCCGCGGCCAGCATCATTGGCCTCGCCATAGCCGGTGGCCTGGGCATCGAGGCATCCGCATTCATATTTCTGGCAGTATTTCTGATTACCGGCGCGGGAAACGCCATAAACGACTACTATGACCGGGAGATCGATGCAGTCAACCGGCCTGGGCGGCCTATTCCGAGCAAGCGCATAAGCCCGGGAGCGGCTTTTAATTATTCCCTGGCACTATTTGCAGCCGGCTGTCTTCTGGCAGGTCTCGTAAATCAGATATGCCTCGCAGTCTCCATCTTCAACTCCGCTCTGCTCTTCTTTTATGCCCGAAATCTAAAGGCCACGCCCCTGGCAGGAAATGTATGCGTCGCCTTTCTGACCGGCTCGACATTCCTTTTCGGAGGGGCGGCAAGGGGCGCAGCCGGTCTATGGGCCAATCAGATTCCATTCCTCCTCTCATTTCTCGCCAGCATGAGCCGTGAGATCGCAAAAGACATCGAGGACGTTGAGGGCGACCGGCTGGGCGGCGCACGCACTCTGCCCATTCTGGCGGGGGAGAAGATATCATTCGGCCTTGTCGCTGCCTTCGCCCTGGCGGCTGTCGTCTTCAGCTTCTTTGCACCCTTTGGCAGGGCATATCTCGGGATTGTAGTAGTGGCGGATCTGTTCTTCCTCGTATCTGTGCGGAAAATAGCCATGGGAGACGCGGCAGGGACTCAGAAGGCGCTAAAAAGAGGGATGGCAGTGGCGCTGCTGGCCTTTCTGGCCGGTGCACTGCTGAAAATGTCTCTGCTCCAAATTTGAGATCCTTAGTCTCTAGCGGTGAGCAAAGTTTGCCACAATCTTCTCGTCCACGGAATTTATGCGCACAAATCCAAAGCGCTCGAACTGCACCACACGCCCCAGTTCCCGAGCAATTCCCGCCTCCCCTATTCCTTCATCCAGACCGTCCGGCTTCAATACCCTTACCGCCAGGCCGTTTGACGGAGCCCAGTGAA
>CABMDX010000279.1 GCA_902385025.1 uncultured archaeon
TCAGAGCCTCTCCCACCTCTGCCGCGCCATAAGCAGCAAGCTGCCCATTGAACACGGCCTCCTTGAGCTTCTCCGCCAGTTCCTTTTCCCTGGATTGCATGCTATTTGCAGCCTTGTCTCCCATATTTACCAGACCGCCGGAAGGGGTTTGCATGGAGACATCCAGCACGCCCAGGACCTTCGATCTCCATGAAGCCGGCAGCATCTCAACTAACTGATGCTTGGTCTCGCCTGGGCCTGCCACTACCAGTCCTTTGATTTCCTGATTGTCAATCACTGACAGGTCTTCCACGGCCTCATTGAGGAAGGCCTTTATTGCTCCTCTCCGCAAGCGGTTGAAGCGCATCTGGCTCCAACCACCCTTCTTATGCTTGTTCATCAGGTCGATTGAACGTTTCTCCATTTGTTTTGCGACTTCGGAACGGACCAGAAACAATCTGGCTTCGCGGGAGTCAATAAGCAGAAGCCCATAGTCTTCATATTCTTTTCTCAGTCGGGCCAGTGGCAAGAGGAATGGCGAGCTGTCCAGGACCACTAGCGGCTTCAGCTCCACTCCCACCCGATAACTGTGCATAAAGCCCTGAGGTGCCGAGATGAAAATCATCCTGCCTCTCTCGCCCATCGCCCGCGGAGCTTCAATGATGGGCTCTACCATCTCGACAGCTCTGGAAAAGGCATCTTTCAGCTCATTTGGCAAGGCTTTGCCTATTGCTTTCAATCTTCCGAATACTATCGATTTGTCCGTTCTGCTATTGGGTGCAAAATAAATTGTAAGGAACGTGTCCCTTTTGTCCCCTGCCTCAGAAAGCAGGCGCAGGTCGATCTCCGTGATAGGTGTGAGGCTTTCCGAAGTTGCTGTTTTCATGCTGCTATGGTGATGGTCCATGGAAGATAGATGGCTCCCATAAAAGAAAAGAGTATCTGAGCACTGAGGCCGGGCCCGCTAGCCTTCATGCTCGCCAAATAATAATCGATTGTCTAACATCGATGGTCTGACGCAGCAATAAGAACTGTCCTCTATAGGCTGTTCGGCGCAACGGTACTGCATCGATTCAAAGAAGTGTGTGACAAGGGCGATGAGTCTCCTGAAGGCCTCACCGCATCCCTCGAGCGTGTTCATAAATCCCTGCATGGCTGTTTTCCACCAGTACCTGAATTGAGCCGTAGTTCTTTGCCGCCTGTCCGAAGAACGACCAGGTATTGGCCATCTGCGTCTTGACCAGTGGATCGTAGTACTCTATGATCCATGAATCATTTTGCGAGGTGGCATTGATGGCGACTGCGTATGACCTCCATCGAAAGAGCCAGACTTGGGGGAGATTTTCGGCGGCATGAATCGCCATTTCTGCTTCTCTTATGTCGGAGGCCACAGATAACTTTGCATAGGTCGAATTGTGGGAGATCTTTCCAGTAAGATAGTTGTATTCATAGACCTGGAATTGGTCGCCATCATTCTCTAAAATCTCCCACCCGAATAGGTTGGAATCCGGATGAGTTTCCGCGTTTTTGCCGCTAAAAAGGATTGCTGCAGACGCTCTTCCCTCAATTCTTATTCCACCCACAACCAACAAAAATATAATAAATAAAATAAATAAGTGTTTGTTAAACTTTGTGATGCTCCTTTTCCACAATATAGCTGCCAAAATAAGAATGGAGAAGATCATTATGATTAATTCTATCTGGGAAAAAATCTCTGCAGAATATCTGAATGCCTCAAAAGGATAGAAGAGGGGGACCCCTCGGGTCGTAGAGAAATCCATAATGAGATGGATGAGAATTCCCGCGTAAACGAAGACGAGGCTGTATAACGATAAATCAAGGTCGAAATGAATAAACCTGCCAAAGAGACTCTTAATTTGGCTTCGTGTGGAGAGGTAAAGAATAATCATACCGAATAAGAAGCCAAATAAAAAAGTGTGTGTAATTCCCCTATGCACCAGGAGCATGGTATTTGGATAAATGACATTGATCCAGGTGATAAGAACATCCAGGTCTGGGACGATCCCGCCGAGTACCAGGGCGGCAAGGCGCCTTCTTTCTAAACTCTGAAAGCTGCCCAGGAGATAGGGCAGCAATGCATGGGAGAAGAAGTCCATCAGACAGGCTTTATTAGTGGGGCTATTTTTCTCTTATGGACATCATATGGAACCTATCGGATAGAATAACCCTTTTGCAGAAGACTGCACTTTCGGCCTCAGCGATCTTGTGGCTCCAGGTACAGCATCCTGGGTCCATATATTGATAGGTCTATTTAGATCTCAGACGAAGGGACGGGCATCAAATTAAAAGAGATAGCGCATTTTCTGGATAAAAAATTTGCCAGAAATGTCTAAAAAGCAATGTCATTAATGCGCAACGGACCCTTGCAGGCAAATATATGCCGCCCTAATGCTTCTCGTCGCGGCTGTGGTGATGGTGCATTTTTTTGATGATAGACAAAATGGCGAGAAGGCCAATTATCTTCATAATTTTCTTTACGAATCCGCACATATTTTTCACCTCTAACAAATATTGGGCCTTTAAGCTATATAGATAAGAGCCTTGAAAATGCAGGTACAGTTTCGTTTAGCTTGGATGCTCCAATCAGCAGAATTGCACTCTGCCTGCTCCGAGCCCGAGGAGCATGAACATAGGCCCGTTTCATAGAATACGATAGTGATTGTGGGTGCATATGGGATGATAGTTGATCTTTAATGCAAAATACATATAGTATCAGAGCTAATTATCCTCGATCTCCATGTCATTCTGGACTATCTGGCTCTGTATCTTCCTGTTTATCGGATCCGCAGTGGCTGCAGATGAAAACGCTTCCTATGTCGAGGGCGATACCATTGGTCAGATCGAAAATGCCAGCGGATCGACTCCAGACTTATTAGGAGTCCCATCATTATACACGCCCTTCGACAGCGAAACCGCCGAAGATTCTCCCAACAATCAATTATCCAGCTACAACAATACTACATCTTTGGCCAAGGTCATGGCAAATCTGGCCGAGTTCAATCAACCATTAATGGATAACGAAACAGCCCTCCCGATTGAAGGTATCGACATCAGTATGCCGCCAAAGTATTCTCAGGTTGTTTCCTCTTCCAATTACCAAGAATGGCTCAAAGAAGGCAATAGAAATTACGATAATGGGGATTATGGAAAAGCGGTAGCATGCTACGATCAGGCAATCCAGTTGAATCCGCAATCATCTGGTGCTTGGTGCAACAAAGGAATGGCTCTTTGCAGGTTGGGAAAATATAAAGAGGCCATCAAAGCATTCGATGAGGCTCTAGAGCTTGATCCGGATTATGAGAAAGCATCGAAAGGCAAAGATGATGCACTCCGTGCAATGCAGTCGCGAAAATGATACAAATGAGGCTTTTGAAAGCAATTGAACAAATGAACTGAAACAGGGGCAAAGATTGGCGCTGGCATATTATATGCAGAAGGGGATTTTATGGGAGCTGGATCGAAAACATTCTTTATGCTATCTCTATTATTATTATTATTATTTATATATCCTATTGGGGGGCAACAACTGCCTGCAAATCAGATCGGACCAAATGCGGATTTGGCATCGGATTTTAAATTTGAAGACATCGAACGCAATATTTCCAGCGAAAATGTCCCAGGCGATTTGGTCATAAATCCGAGGTCTATGACTGAGGTGTACCTCTGCCTGGGAGTACTGGTCTTTGGATTGATCCTCGTCATATTCACAGGGATATTCGCTCTTAGAAAAGATACCGGATGGGATCAGGAAGCGACTCGCGTATTTACCATCTCGGTGATTGTCACGGCAGGATTATTTCTCATAACTGCAGGTTACTCTGACCAGCAAATCGCGCCGATGTTCGGTCTGCTTGGAACAATTGTAGGATACCTTCTCGGCAAATCACCGCCCTCAGAACAACGCCCCAAATCAGGTTCCTAAAGGCCTCTTTGCGGCACAGCCGCATGATGTCTTATCCCTTTCCGCCTTTTCTTTCGTTTCGCCGGTTGCATTCCAGTATATCCTGTCTGCAAGTTCTATTTAAATCAAGTTATAGTTGGCGAATGCCAGGTACCGTCTCGATTGACATAACTATTTTATATGATAAGTACAAGATATTCTTAGTTTCATGCGCCCGCATATTATCCTCTGGATAATCCTGCTAATCGCAGCATCACCGGCATTCTGCAAAGATATTGCCTATGTCTTCAGTGAAGGGAGTGAACACCCCGCAGATAACGCCAACTTAACCGATTACAATGGCAAAGATATGGTCTCATTCGCCACTGCAGCCGGCCCAAAAGGATCATCTGTCAGCCAAGGAAACCATAAAACAGTAGATTCTATAAAAGAAGAGATCAACGCGAAGCTAAACATGGGCAACCAAGTCGTAAGAGATGAGGGTCTCCGGTTGACTGGTCGCAGATCAGGGGCTCAAAGAATAGATCAGATTTGTTCAATCTATGATGATTTGGTTGGCAATTGGACTTACATCAGTGATTGGAGAGGTTCGGAGATCTTCCAATATTCCAATTACACACTGGAGATGGGGAAGACGGTGGGTTCTTTGGGAAAAGGGGATTGCGATGACTTCGCTATTCTTATGGCTTCTCTGATCGACGCCATCGGAGGGACACCCCGTGTTATCTTGGCTTATGGCCCAGAAGGAGGCCATGCTTATGCAGAAGTCTATCTCGGGAAAAAAGGTAGCCAAGATAAAGATCTTAGCAGAATTCTAGAATGGCTCAGGTCCGAGTACCAAGTGAAAGACATCTATTGCCATACTGATCCAAAGAGTGGTGATATATGGCTTAACCTCGACTGGTGGAAAGATTCAAACGGAGCTACCCATCCGGGAGGACCCTTCTTCCAGGCGTCTGCTCAGATCCCTATTCCCATTCGAGAGGATATAAACAAGACCTCATTGACGCCTATTGAGAACTCACCTCCATGTGTCCTATTCAACTACACACCCCTTAAGCCAGAGGTGGGGGAGACGATAATCTTCGATGCATCTTCAAGTGTCGATTCGGATGGGCAAATTGTGAATTATGAATGGAGCTTTGGTGAGGGCAGCTCCGCTCAAGGGCGCACCAAGGCGGTATGCCCATTTATTTATGCCGAAAATGGAAGGTTCTTTGTGAACCTGACATTAACCGACGATGGAGGCGATAAAAGCCTTAAAACTCAAGAGATCAACATAGCCGAGCCGCTCCCCGAGGTTTTCTTTAACTATTCCCCAACAGCGCCCAAGGCTGGTGAGGCTGTAACTTTTGATGCCTCCCAGAGCAAAGATAAACGGGGACAAATAATCGAATATGAATGGGATTTTGGGGACGGATATTCAGGAAAAGGGGTCTCCATAAAACATCAATATTTAGATACAGGAACCTACAAGGTGACGTGCGATGTTAAAAATGATCGGGGCATGGACAACATATCGGCTATCAATTTAGCTATATCTCCGAAAGAACCCAAATCCGAAAAAAGCACTCCCGAAAAGAATGCCATGACGATTGTTTCGGTGAATGCTTCGGTTGGTGATTTGATGATTGTTCCGGAGAATGTTTCGGTGAACGCGACACGTCCTTTGGCAAATACTGCCATTGATAATGAAGAATCCAAAAAAAGCCGCAAAACTCAGGCCATCATTATAGCTGAACCACGTCCTGAAGCTGTAATCCGCTATAATCCCACCTCGCCCAAAATTGGTGAGGCTGTGACTTTTGATGCCTCCCAGAGCAAAGATAAAAGAGGACAGATAATCGGATATGAATGGGATTTCGGGGATGGATATTCAGGAAAAGGCGCATCCATAAGGCATTCTTTTTTGGGATCTGGAGACTATGACGTGAGGCTGACTATAACTAACGATAGAGGCATTAAAAATACATCGAACAAAATTGTAATTATACGCCAGGATGAAAGCAGCAACGAAATAGAGACATGGCCCGCCGAGACTGCTTTTGGGCCGTATAATGGTGAAAAGATTCTTATGCTGGGCAGTGGCGGCACTGCACCCACAGGGGCGGTGCCATCTAGCGGATATGATGCCACAGTTACAATCAGATCCACCCAATATACAGGATATGATGTCACAGTGGACGGCAATTATATTGGGACTGACGGAAAAGGGCAGGATCCTCTTGATGGGGTCTTCACTTTTAAAGTTAGCGGAAATCAGCAGCATCTCATAAAGGCTAATCACCCATATAATTGGAAATGGTGGCAATATTTATATAATGCAGGTGAAACTTATACGTACGACTTTTAATGCTTCCATTTTTTATAATATTAAAAACTTTATTTGTAGTTTCATTGCTTTGTTCATACATGAACGTATAAGTCATTTGCATCTTCTAGAATGCCACGATTTTTGAAATTTTTTATCAATGTACTATAAGCAGTCTCGCTATATTGAATCCTATGGATAGAGGATTAATGGTGCCCTTAAATTGTCCGTCTTCTGCGAGGATATTTCCCATAAATGCGGCATCCCCAAAGTTGGCGTACTTCTCGAATATAGAATGCGTAAATATGGCAGATTCATTAAATAAGCAGCTTGAGAAGTCAGCACTCTCTACAAATACCGCTTTGGAGAAATCTGCCGTTGCCATGAACCTGCATTTTGCGAAATCGGCAAGCTTGATAAACCTGGATTTTATGAATTTTGCATCTCTATTAAAAAGAGAATCGCTTATGCTGAAATCTCCTACAAATGTTGAGTTCCAGAAATCAGCCTGGTCCATAAAGCTGCATCCTTTAAGGTCTGCATTTCCTGTTACAGTAATGCCTTCAAATGACGCCAGATTTTCAAAGCTGGATTGGCGAAGGTCTATATTCTCACCTACTTGAGAATAGGGCAAGAGAATGGGCGATTTGAATTCACATTGATAATACCAAACACCCTTTGTAAAATTGCAATTATTAAAATCAGCTAAGATGTTAAATTTACAGAGATTGAAATCGACATTATCCGAAAAATTTGCCCCATTAAATTCCATACAGTCAAATTCAATGTTCCTGAAAGTCTGTTTGTCCACAGAATTGTGATTTTTTGAAATCACAGTAGCTCTTGAACCAACTATTTGTAAAAATTGTTTTTTTTCAAATTTTGACTCGCGAAAGACTGCATTTCTTGAAAATATCGCTCCCTCAAATCAACATTATCTTCAAATGGTGCCCGTATTGCGACTCTGATCAATCACACTTGACTACACAGAAACCTCACAAGGCCGGGCAATGAAATGCCTCATATATCCTTGAAAGTCTCAGGGCACTGAGACATGTATTGAACGCTCGCCTGGAAAAGAGATCAACCGTCTGCCCCTTGCCAAATGAATGCACCTCCCCTGCGCTTCTTGCCTTATTGCATCTTTAAAAAGTCTCCGCTATGCTTCCCCGCCGAGGGAGATGGAAAAAGTCCATAGAGGAAAAGTGTTATCCGAGGTCATGCCATCCGGTGTTGTGGATCAAGAGAAGGCCGTTGCAGGGACCGCGCGAGGCAGATTATTTATAACTATCAGACCAAAGAATGCAATTGCAGCGTGATTGCATGTCACTTGATCCCTACGATTATTTGCGAATTCGGGTGCAGATGGACTTTAAGTGCCATCGCTGCGGCATATGCTGCCAGGTAGCGGATCCAATCGATATCTATCCCAAAGATATCCGAAGATTGGCAAGCTACTTTGAGCTCTCTCTGGAAGAGACAATCAGAGAGTACACCATCCCTCACCCAAGCGAGCCCGATATTCGTGCCTTTAAAGTCAGCGCACCATGCCGATTTTATGACAAAACAATAAAAGGATGCAAGATATATCCCGCCAGGCCGATGGTTTGCAGGTGCAGCCCGTTCTTAAGCCCCGGTCAAATTGGACTTCAGGGCATCGAGATCTACGAGGACTGCCCAGCCTCTCGGGAGAGTCTCAAGATAATTGAACGGGATTTAGATCCGCTGCTGAATCCAGATCCTAAGATGCAAAAAAAGTTGGAGAAGGCATTGTCCAAAATGATGCAGATTGAATGATCCAGATGTGTATTTCCCTGCATTGCCGGATCAACGGAAGCATACCGTAAGGCCTCTTCATGAAGTATTCTGCATCGCTTCTCACACCAAGGAAAAGGAGAGAAAAGAATACCTCGTTCACAGCAGAACAGATCCATTTCCTCCGATGGCGTCTGTATAGATGTAGGGCGGATATGATACGCTAACCCCGGTCCAATGCGCCTCTGGCACCTGGCCTGATACCTTTCCCTGAGCGCGTACCATTATCGTTTTTCCGCTGACCGGCTCATCAATCCTAACCTTCCAGGCTGATTTGGCATCAGACCCGGCCAATATTTTCCCCAGAAAGACATTCGTGGACCCGGAATCGAGACTTATTCCCTCTGGCAGGATTATCATTGCCACAGCATCTTTAGCTGGATACATTGATGCGTTGAATGGAGGCGGACAGTGATACGCAATATCTGCGGTGACGATTGCATTTGAGCCAGGCTTTAAAGGTCCCGAGATTTTAACATTCACACTCCAGGGCATCATCACCATCCCCCAGTAGGGATGAGATTCACCCTCGGCGGTATAGTTCCAGCCGCTTTGTAGCTCTTCGTAGGTCCAGGCTGTGATTCCTGTTTTATTTGTCTGGTGCTTTTGATCTCTTCCCCAGGGATCGCTAAAGTAAATGATCCCCATAGAGTCGTCGTATCCGATTGCTGTTCTGTAGTGGCCGCCACCGCCATTTGGCTCGAATGTCATGAGCAGAATTACCGGAGTATCCGCAGCAATAAGGCTCTTCAAGTCCGCCAGCCAGAATTTATCGGATGAATAGGGGAAGGATGCGTACCCCAGGGCCCGTTCAGGATATCCGGATTCTGGGGAATCGTGAGGGAAGAATCTCCCCTGGGCGGAGCTCATATTGCTGAAGTGACCTGCCCGGACCATATCGAAGGACCAAGTCCCTGCAGAAGAGCTCCTGGCAGCATCTGCGATCGCTTTTTGATTTATGTCCGGTCCATAATAGTCATATACCTCCTCCAAAACCCCTTCCCCACAAAATAGTCCATTCATTTGCTGGTGCCAGGGAACATTGGCAATCATATGATATGCGGGCAGACCCAAATTGTCTTCCGAGCTAGCATCTGCTGCAAACCCCACAATCAGCAAGAGGGCAGCAATGGCAAGGCTTGAAAATTTTTTCATTTGAAAACCCCTTTTCAAAGTAGTAACCGACTTTGGTACTTATTTTTATCGTTATTCCAGAATGCGTTTCGATTATTATTTGGTGTATTGTGTCATATGTAGCCGGTCCTCAAATCATTCCATTGAGGTGAATGCTTCTGGAAACCCGTCAATGAAACCGGCACAGTTTTGCCGGGGCAAAGGCAGCGGCAGGGCTATGCAGTTGCATTGCCAAAAATATTGACTGCCAAAAGTCTTAATATCTCCAACAACCACTTTTGTTAAGGTTTTGGAACCATGAATTTCAAGATCTCGATTGCATTATCATTCTCCCTATTTGCATTATTTGCCATCGGTGCCCAATCGATCATTGACGGAGGAGCGGGGCTTTCAGCAGATCAGTTGATCGATGCAAGCAGGGGAATCTATATACACAATCCCAACGTGCCAGAGAATCCTCAGGAATCCAGAGTGCTCTGGAGCACAACGGGCAAAGTCAACTCGACAAGGCTAGGCAATATTTCTGCAGACCGCGCCACGAGCGCATCCCAAATCCAATCTTCTCAGGAGACCTTGGCTATCTCGGCATCAGCTACAAGCGCGGCTGGAAACTGGTCTTTCAGACTACGGGACAGAATAAATAGATTTGTGGCATTGACGCTCTTCCAGTCAGGGGATGCGATTTTTGGAATGGGCACCATAAACGATGGTGGCGATACCATGACGGTTTCGTCATCAGGCTCTCTGGAAGGAAATAAGATGAGCCTGGACGTGACAATTTCTAAAACCAAAAGCCTCTACAGGCTCTCTCTTACAAAAAACGGCACCACCGCATATGGTGACTATATGGCATTCTGGTCTGGCGGAGATCCCTGGACCGGAATTGCGGAGGGCATGCAAAACCCTGCTCAAAATTGAGTCTGTCCTATAAGAACGGCACTGCCAAATCACAGTCCGTGAAGGCGACAGTCATCTCCTGCCAGGAAGAGCAGAGCGGCAATCAATTCCGGTCTGACCTCAAAATGGCAGAAGTCAGTTTGCGTCATCGATCTCTCCTATTGCTTTGAGCACGCTTTGCCATTCGGAACAGAGGTATATTTGGTCGGAATATTTTTCGATGTCCAGGCCGTTCCTGCTCCAGGGCTGCGTGAATAATATCCCGGTCCTCTCTGGGTCGCTCTTAACAAATTCTACAATATTTAAATCAAAATCATCAACAAGCACATCTGATGGTATTAAATGCTTGGTGCCCGTCTTTGCGTAGAAATAACCTTTGAGGCAGGGGAAATAGGTCTCCAGCCATTTCCTGGTGGCAGCCTCTGGATTTGGCCTTCTGGCGGTCACCACAAATACATCATGCTCTGCCAGCTTGCGGATGGCAGCCCGCGAACGCTCGATTGGGGGCACCCTGAGCACATACTCCTGGTCGGCCAGACATTTGGCGATCTCAAGCCAGATGTCTCTTCCTTCAAAGATCCAGTGGGCACAATTGACATCACTTTTCGAATATTTCTGCCCATATTCTTTTTCAATTATATTCAGGACCGCACCGACCTGATCTGCCAGAACTCCATCGATATCGACAGCAATTTTCAACATATGCCTCCAATTCGATCATCCATTTAGTTCCATATACCATCAACAAGACAATAGCAAGATAAATAGGTCATAAGCCCCCAAGGCCCGGGTTTATGACGGTACTTTTCAGGGGAATTGTGCTCACGCCTTGATTCATTATGCGAGTGCAGCCTCAAATTCGAGTCTTCCGAGGCCGCTCGTTCTTTATGCCGCCTCGCTTTGTGTCAAAAACAGGTGTCTCTGACTTGCTTCGGGGAGGCTTTGAGGGATCATGTTTGCCAGGCCCATCGCTTGGCATTCCCTTTGCACCCTTTTTCTTGCTCATTTTGCTGTCACCTCCGGCGAGAACTCTTTTTTTGCTCAACTTATTTTGGGCGGAATTCTGGATCAACCACGTTTCAATATATCGGCTTTGGCCTTTTATTCCTTTGGATTCATCTTCAAATACGAGCAAAGAACTAACTGGATATCAGGCCCGTGAATAGCTTATGCCTGCACCGCCATAAACTATATGGTTGCTTTCAGGATTTACTTCCTGTTAGATATCGAGGCTATGAATGCATTGATGTCAGGCACCCGGCGGAGTCAGGTCGCGGCAAGCCTGGCTCTCGTCCAAGTGCCTGGAGAGCACAACATTCGACGGTCTCATGAAAATATGCCTGTTGCGGGTCATGCCTGGCGGACGTGGTAGTTGATTGCATAAGCAGGAGATTGCGATAGGAAGACCCCTTTTGCCGAAACCTTCAACGTTGGATTGCGAGACCATTAAGCAATTGTTCTGGAGCTGCATCGCATCGTTTTAGTGGCTGCGAATTCTATGACTTCTATCACGGAATATGATATCCGAGACAACAACCGCTTTTCGGCGAGGAGGATCCATCATTAGAAATTAATTATGAAATTGCAATATATTGTTAAATGCAAATGAGGCAGAATGCACAGTTATTCCCTTCTCATTTGTGGGGGATTTTGCTCATATGTTGATGGCAACATATTTAATATATTCAAGCATACCTACACAGGAGATAATTTGAATCCAATAGGCTGTATCAAGGCGGTGTCAATGAAGACCAAGTTATTGCTGCATCCTCTGTTGGTCCTGATAATTCTTTTGGGGGGGTTGTGTGCCTGCGAGACGCCCCATCCTACGGAGGCATTCACCGATCGCGCCAACATGAGCAGCATGAACATGACCGGGTGGGATATGAAAAGCATGCATTTGAACCAATCGGATCTGAGGGCCTCGATTATGAATGGCGCAAACCTGAAGGATGCCTATTTGAGATCTGCCTGGCTCGATGGCGCCAATCTCACCGGGGCGAATCTGATGAACTCAGACCTCTCCGATGCGTCCCTTATTGGCACAGACCTCAGCGAATCGGATATGACCGAATCATCCCTGCGAAGAGCCCAGATCTCCAAATCCAGGCTGAATAATGCCCGACTTGTGAAGTCAGACCTGACGGATGCAGATCTCTCAGATTCAGACCTCACTGATGCTGACCTTACCGATGCCAGACTCTTTCGAACCGATCTCTCCGGGTGCATACTCCGAAATATGTATCTGCTAAGCGCCAATCTCATCGGAGCCCATATGAGCTTTGCAGATCTCAGTGGTGCTTTTATCTCCCGGGCGCAGCTTTCCAGAGCGGAGCTCTATAGCTCCAACCTCAGCAGAGCTGATTTGAGCAATGCAGATTTTACCCGAGGCTATTTGATGAGGTCAAATCTGACCGGAGCGCGCCTGGACTCCGCCAGCCTGGCATATGCAGACTTAACAGAGGTAAATTTAAAA
>CABMDX010000280.1 GCA_902385025.1 uncultured archaeon
GAGGGCCTGGCAGCATTCACCAGAAACACCACCGAGTCCATCAATATGGTCTCCCGCGGCCTGGACTGGAAGAGAGGTGACCGGATAGTCGTAACACTTCTTGAGCACCACTCCAATCTCTTGCCCTGGATGAGGCTCAAGGAAGAGGGTGTGGAAATGGCGACAGTCATGCTGGATAAAGAAGGAAGGCTGGATCTGGCCGATTTTGAGCAGGCCATCACCCCAGGCACGAGGCTGGTTGCAGTCAGCCAGCTCTCCAATGCCCTTGGATCGATTATTCCCGTAAAAGAAATCGCCAGTATGTGCCGCGACGCGGGCACAAGCCTGCTGGTGGATGCAGCTCAGTCAGTACCACACATGCCTGTGAGCGCAAAAGAAATTGACTGCGATTTCCTCTGCTTTTCCGGCCATAAGATGCTCGGCCCAACCGGCTCCGGTGTTCTCTGGATGAAGTCAACGGCAGGGATCGAGCCTCTCCTTGCCGGAGGTGGGATGGTTGAAGAGGTTCATGAGAGCGGATTCGACATAAAGCCGGGCTTTGAGGGCTACGAAGCAGGAACTCCAGACATTTCAGCGGCAATTGGCCTTGGCGCTGCTATGGATTATCTGAGCCGAGTGGGCCTCAAAGAGATTCATGACCATGAGAGGCGGCTCACAAGGAGGCTTTTGGCAGGCCTGGCGGAGATAAAAGGCGTGCGGATCTTTGGCCCCGAGACTGCAGAAAAGCGGGGTGGTGTGGTCTCCTTTGGCGTAGACGGTCTCCTGCCACATGAGGTGGCTCTCATGCTCGATCAGACCTCAAGCATCATGGTGAGATCCGGTCATCACTGCTGCATTCCTCTCATGAAGCACCTGGGACTTAAATACGGCACCGTGCGAGCCTCGCTATATCTTTACAATACCATAGAAGAGGTCGAAAAGCTCCTGGCGGCACTGGAGCAGATAGCGAGAATGGCCTGAAAATGGCTGATATCAGATATGCTCAAAGAATATGATTGTCTGAAGCTGGATGGCGCTATTGCGAAGAAGGCTGTCTGCCCGGTAGTGGAAGAGGTTCCTCTTTCCATATTCGTCAATGGCCGACATTTCGCAACTGCAATGATCAGCCCAATGCTTCAAAAGGAGTTCGTAGTGGGCCATCTCTATTCCGAGAGGATAGTGGCAGGTCTGCAGGAGATCGAATCCCTGGAAATCGAGGGCAATGTCGCCCGGGCAATTATCTCCAATCCAATGAGGGCCATCGTCCCAAGAAGGCCGATTGTGAGCGGCTGCGGAGGAATTGCCTCATTCCTGGATGAATCAAAACTGCCCAGGATCAAATCCGATTTGCGGATCACAAGATATCAGGCTCAGGAGGCGATGGCAGCTATATCTCAATCCGAGATTCATATCGCCACGGGCGGAGTGCATAGCGTTGGGCTCTTCGATAGAGACGGTGCGATATGCATCATTGAGGATATAGGCAGGCACAATGCCCTGGACAAGGCCATCGGCCACGCACTTGTAAGAGGCGGCGTTGACTTCTGCCAGACCTTCGTCTCCTGCACAGGCAGGATCTCCTCGGACATGGCACAGAAGTGCTCTTTGGCCGGGATTCCTATAGCTGTGTCCCGCGGAGCCACGACAAGCCTTGCCATCTCCATTGCAGAAAGGACGGGTCTATGTATAATCGGTTTTCTGCGGGGAAAGAGGCTAAGCGTTTATACCAATCCAGAGAAGTTCGAGATCGCATGATCTGCTCCCTTTGCTCTGAGAGCGCCATAGTCTCCCAGCGCTATTCAGGCCTTAACCTTTGCCAGAGCCATTTTTTGGAGGACTTCAAGCGCAAAGTGAGAGAGACCGTCTGGAAAGACTGCATGGCACGAGATGATGAGCGCATAGCTGTGGCACTGAGCGGCGCCAAGGAAAGAACAGCGCTTCTCTATTGCCTGCATAATATTCTGGCGGGGCGGAGTGTGAAGCTTGTGGCCGTGACCGTGGACGAGGGCATTGCCGGCTACAGGGATGATACCATAAAGGCCGCAAAAGCGATCGCAGAGCAGCTTGGAATCGAGCACGAGATGGTATCCTTCCAGGAGGAATACGGCTACAATCTGGATCAGATGGTCCGGGGAAGGAAGGTAGCTCCCTGTACATTTTGCGGTGTCTTTCGCAAGAATGCCTTAAACCGCATCGCCAAGCGGCTGGGGGCTGACAGGGTGGCCACCGGCCATAACCTTGACGATGAAGCTCAATCGGTCATGATGAACTACTTGAAGGGCGACATTGAGCGACTATTGCGTTTTCGGCCAAGAAGGGCGCAGCCGGGCCTCGTGCCGCGCGTCAAGCCTCTGCGGATGATTCCTGAAAAGGAGATTGCGCTCTACTGCATGGTGAACGGGATTTATTCGGATTCAAGAGAGTGTCCTTATGCCAGCCTTTCCTTGCGAGCAGATGTGAGAGACATGATGAATAGCCTGGAGCGCGAATTTCCGGGCACGAAGCTCTCCACGATGCAGGGTTTTGAGAAGATGATAAAAGCGGTAGCGGGCAGTTGGACACAGATGGAGCTTGGAGTTTGC
>CABMDX010000281.1 GCA_902385025.1 uncultured archaeon
ATGGAGGCCCGCTTTGCCGTCATCCTTGAGGACACGAGAAGGCATTACTTCGAGAGAGGCGGAATGCAAAAGAAAAGGCAAGGATTGGGACGGGGCATCGAGCTCTCCATGTATTTTCAAAGTGAAGCAGGCGAAGAAGAGGTATTGTGGATGCAGGTTGAAATTCCATTATCGGCCAAAAATAGGGGCATTTGAGGCATTCCGGGCAAAAGGCCATGAACTCTTGGCCCAGTCTGTAACAGTCAGGCTAATTTTTCCTCTATTGCGGTGCCTCACGCTGCCTAGTTGACTCTTATAACCTTCAGGAGCGAGACAACAGGCACTCCGGCGATTTCATCGGTGCCTTTCTTGTCAATCAGCACGGCGATGGCATTAATCTTGGCACCATGCTCATCCAGATATTCTACAGTCTCCTCCAGCGTCTGGCCTGAGGTCACCACGTCATCTATGATGATGCACTCTTTATCCTTGACATCGGAGAAGTTGGCGCTGAGGTTTCCGCGGGCCTTCTTGCTCTCACGCGACAGCATCTGCTTGCTTGGAGTATATACTGCAAGCTCTGAGCCCAGGTCACTTGCCACCATGCTGGCCAGGGGAAGTCCGCTTAACGCTATGCCTACAACGACGTCCACGCCCCCCTCATTCTCATCCAGGGTCTCATAAAGTATATCGGAGAGGGCTTGAGAGATATGGCTCAGTCTAAAGGCGCTTTTACCGATTATCGACCAGTCTACGGATATATCCTTGGGCCCTGGGGTCGTGCTCGTCTTCGCGGCATGAGTGAGGAGCCAGGTCACGGTTTCGCTGGAGATGTTCAATTCCTCTGAGATCTGGCCCTCTACAAGCCCTTCCGCCTTCAATTCAGTTGCCTTCTTCATCAAAGTTTCAATGTTCTTCATCTTATGCACCTCTTTTTCTTCCGGGCAGGAGTTCCGCAATCAGGACATGCTTCTCCCTCAAAGCTCTTGCCGCAGCCCTGGCACCTCTGGACGCGCCTACGCAATCTCTTTATTTTGGCTTGGCCAATGGGCTCGATCTTCAGGCCGAGGTGAAGCGCTACATTTTGCAAAGCGTAGTCGTCAGTGGCGAGGACGGCATCATATTCCAGGGCCTTGGCCAGGACCTCCAGATCCGCAGGAGACAGAACGGCAATATCACCTGTCTCTCTGGCAGCAGTATGCGCTCTCTTGACGGCCTGGCTGGACGGGCTCTCCACTCGTGCTTCAAAGATATGGAGAAGGGACTTTGACCTTATGTCCCTCAGCTCCGCCTCGACGGACGGAACTGTAATCAGCTCTCCCTCAGGCCTTTTGCCCCAGATGAATACCGAGGCATCCGCTACGACATACACATGCAGAGGCTCTTGAAAGTTATAGTACTTGGACTTTTCCCGGACCAAAACGCTATTATCATATAATGCAATCCATGAGTGAGATGGCCAAGAAAGCAAAGAAAAATGGCAGCAAGGAAGAGCGGGCACTTGCAGCCCCGACTGCTGGTAGCCAGGCGCAGCAAGCGGCCAGTGTTCCACCCAAAGCTCCTACTAAAACCCCTCCCAAAGCCCGGACCAAGAGCGCAGATGAGCGCCGAAGGGATCGCATAGATGGAATAAAGAAGACCGTTTACCCTGCGGCCCTGGGTGTAATGGCCGGATTTGCCTGCTACCTGGTCCCGGATACGATCAGTCTTCTGCCCTGGCATTTTGTATTTCTGGTAGTGATATTAGTCACATATACCATCCAGAAGTTTACCTATCCATTGCTCCAGATCGATGCGACAGCTTTCCAGGCCAAGGACTGGCTCTATGTGGAGTTCATGGCGATCGACCTGTGGCTTGTAACATGGACGCTTCTTCTGAACTGAGGTCGAATTATGAGGATTGCCATCATCAATCGCGATCGCTGCCAGCCTAGAAAGTGCTCCAAGGAGTGCGAGTACTTCTGTCCCCCAGTTCGAACAGGCGACGAAACCATCATCTTTGAAGACAGCAAGCCCCTGATCACGGAAAACCTTTGCGTGGGTTGCGGCATATGTGTGCGCAAATGCCCATTCGGGGCCATAACCATCACCAACCTGCCAGAAGAGATGTCCGATCCAGTTCACAGGTACGGCCAGAACGGCTTCGCCCTTTATGGCTTGCCGGTGCCGATCGAAGTAAGAGTCACCGGCCTCTTGGGCCCCAATGGCATAGGAAAGAGCACTGCAGTGGCCATACTATCCGGCATTTTGCAGCCTAATCTTGGCAGGAACGCATCCTGGGAAGAGGTGCTGCAGCGTTTCGCGGGCTCCGCATTAGGCGATTACCTGAAGAAGGTGGCGGAGAAGGGCGTCAAGACCTCATATAAGCCTCAATATGTGGATCGCATCCCTAAGAGCTATTCAGGTCCGGTTCGCGGTCTTCTGGAGCGGACGGATGAGCGGGATGCGCTCTCGGATCTGGTGGAGCGGCTTGTCCTTTCCAGGCTCGTAGATCGGGAGATTTCTAGTCTGAGCGGCGGAGAGCTGCAGCGCGTGGCTATTGCAGCGACAGCTGCACGCGACGCGGACTTCTATTTCTTCGATGAGATCAGCCCTTATCTCGATATTTACCAGCGCATCAATGTAGCCCGCATTTTGCAGAGCCTTGCCAAAGACAAGGCTGTAATGGTGGTAGAGCACGACCTGGCCCTTCTCGATCTTCTGGCAGAGAATATTCATCTCATCTATGGTGTGCCCGGAGCCTACGGCGTCATAACCCGGCCCAAAGGTGTGCGGGTGGGAATCAACCAGTACCTGCGTGGAAACCTGCCTGAGGAGAATGTGCGCTTCCGCGAAAGTAGCATCTGCTTTGAGGTGCATGCCCCAAGAATCGAGAAGGATATACCTTCACTCATCGCTTACGAGGCCTTCACAAAGGTCTATTCCACCTTTCGCCTCCAGGCCGAGCCTGGCGTAATCCGTCGTGGAGAGGTGGTGGGTATCCTTGGTGCAAATGGAATCGGAAAGAGTACCTACATCAAGATCCTGGCAGGCGTCGAGAAGCCCACAACGGGAAGCTTCGACAGCCAGCTCAAGGTTTCCTATAAACCGCAGTATCTCAAGGCGGACAATGATGTGACCGTGCAGGGATTGCTGCGCAGCGTCGCTCGCAATTTCGACAGCAGCTACTATCAAACCGAGATCCTGCGGCCCATGGGTCTCGAACTGCTCATGGATCAGCCTCTGCTAGAGCTTTCAGGCGGAGAATTGCAGCGCGTGGCCATCACCGCGTGCCTCAGCCGCGAGGCCGATCTGTATCTGCTTGATGAGCCCTCAGCTCATCTGGATGTGGAGCAGAGGATGCTGGCTGCCAAGGTCATGAGGCGGTTTGCGGAATCCACGGAGAAGACTGTCCTGGTAGTGGATCATGATATTTATCTCATAGACCTCTTAAGTGAGCGTCTGATGGTCTTTGAGGGAGAACCGGGGACACTCGGCATTGCCCATACCCCACTTGAGATGCGCGAGGGCATGAATGCCTTCCTGAAAGTTATCGGCATAACATTCCGGCGCGATGAGGAGACACGCCGCCCCAGGGTCAACAAGCCGGAGTCAAGGCTCGACCGGATGCAAAAGGAGCAGGGAGAGTACTACTACTCAGTAGAAGAGAGCTGAAGACGGTTTTTAAATTCGAGCCATACACTCGACGCATATGACATCCCCGAAAAATTTATCTTTTAATATTTTAATTTAATATTAACATATCGATGCATGAATTTTTTGCCCGACAAAAGGAATATAGTGATTGGAGTCCTAACAACGGTTGATGAATCCAAGCCTCGCCGTCTACCAGGGCATGAAGCAGGCTGGCATTGATTTTGCAGCATCGGTGCCCTGCATAAATCTGCAGCAGCTATTGCACCTTGTAGCTCTGGATCCGGAGATCAAACACGTCCCGGTCACCCGTGAGGAGGAGGGCGTGGGCCTGTGCGCCGGCGCCTGGATGGGTGGCAAAAGGCCTGCCCTGCTCATGCAAAATTCGGGTCTTGGAAACAGCATCAATGCCCTGGCTTCGCTTGATCTGCTCTACGGCATCCCGCTGCTGCTTATCATCAGCCACAGGGGCATCAAGGGAGAGCCTATTGTGGGCCAAGTTCCCATGGGGAGGATGACCCCGGGGCTTTTGGATGCCATGCAGATCCGCCATTTTTCGCCAGCTTCTGCGGGCGCGGCTTGCGAGACTGTGGCATGTGCCTGGAGACTGGCAAAGAGCGAGCATAAGCCGGCGGCTGTGCTTTTGGATCTGGAGTTTTGGAGAAGCATATGAAACGATTCGAGGCAATTGCCCTGGCGGCAGAGGTGGCAGAGGAGAGGCATGCCCTGCTGATATCCAACATCGGTTTTCCCAGCCGTGAGCTTTATGCCCAAAAGGACAGACCTCAAAACTTCTATATGCTCGGTTCCATGGGTCTGGCCTCATCCATCGGTCTGGGCCTTGCCCTGGCTAAACCCAGGCAGAATGTGATGGTCCTGGATGGCGATGGATCGGTTCTCATGAATTTGGGGACGCTTGCCACCCTTGCAGCCTATAATCCTGAGAACTATCTGCTGGTGATCCTGGATAATTGCTGCTACGGTTCCACAGGCTCCGAGCCCACCTGTACTAGCCTTGGCACAGATCTTGCAGGAATGGCAAGAGCAGCAGGAGTTCGCATTGTCTCGGTCGTCTCTGATGCAGTAGGTCTGCATAATGCCCTTCTCGGCAGGGGTTTAGTGCTGGCAAAGGTGGAGCCGGGCAATGCCGATGTGCCCATCATAGATCTAACACCACATGAAATAATCGAGCGATTTATGAAATGCGCTCTAGAGGCTGAGCCATCTTGAAGGAGCCTTCCAGTATCCTTCTCTTCAATTCCTCTGCAAGCTTTATAGCGCGCAGTCTATCCGATTGGCGAAGCACTACTGGTATGCACCTATCGTCTCCGGAAGGTGTTTTCAGTTGGATGGAGCCCAGGCGGCACCGGAAGGCAGCTGATGGACACTGTGTTACGCACAGGCCGCAGTGAAAGCAGAGCATTTCATCGCGCTTCGCGCTCCTTTCCCCAAAGCGGACTGCTTTCATTGGACACGTCATCTCCACCTGGCAGCAGGTGCAGCCCCGGCATTCCCCGGCATCAAACTCCACCTCAAGATCCACATCCCGCCAGACGCATCCATAGTCGGACTTGCCGATCGCGTTCCTGGTCACAACATCCATAACCGGGAGAGGGATCTGGCTATCCTGCCGCACGATTTCCTGCAAAACGGTCTCGCTTGCCACAGGGATGGGCACCGCCCAGGAGACGATGCACTCCGGCCCGGCTGAGGTCACAAAGCCGCCCATGTACTCCGGGAGCATCTGGTGCATATCTGCAAAGCCGGAGAGGTTCGGCCTTTCCGGAGTGCTGCGCGTGCCTGTTCCAAGGACGAAACCCTCTGCACCATTGAGGAGGATGCGTGTTCCCATGCCGATCGTCTCCAGCAGAGGATCGTTCTTGAGGGGATTTATCTGGCCGCAGCCTGAGAAGGTTGCTTCCCGGCAGCCCGGCTCAAATTCGCGAGCATGGAAGATCGTACGCACGGATCTTTCGCTCGGGTTTATGAAAGCGGAATAGTTCTTGAAGGCATGGCGCGAGCCGAAGAGACGGGCATGCGGCATGTCCTCCAGCCCAACCTCTGCCTGCAGAGCCTTTCCTGCATCCGTCTCAACCTCAACCTGCACTTTTTTCCCTTCCACCAGCTCGCGGAAGAGATGACCTCCGCCGTAGTTCGGCCTGCTGCGGCTATGGGCAGTTCCAAAGATGACCACATCCAAAACGCCCAAATTCTCATTGGGACAGGGACCAACGTTCGCTTCAATTCCGTTGATGAAGACCTTTTTCGCTCTCAGGAACTCTCCAGGACCTGCCACGGGAAAGGAAAGGACTGCATAGGTGCCGCTCATCACCGCTCGCGTGGCTGTGGTGACGACATCCACTTGCTCCAGGGCGGAAGTCTCGCCTCTCTCCGCGAGCCTGCTCACTTCTTCCGCGGTCAATACCACGGCGCTATGGCGCTTAACCCTGTCCAGGATCTCCGAATACGATTTCACCATTTTTTAGCTCTTGAGCTTGCAGTCTTTGAGGTTTAAAAGCAAGTTTTATCGCTTTAACCTGCCGCTGCGCCCCCTGTCTCTGGCATTATTGTGCTCAAATCAGGGATCGATTTATACTATTGGAATCAGGGAATCGGCGTGAACCGCAACCCAACTGGAAACTGCAAAATAGGATAGCTGCCAGAGCTGATGCTGCATAACAGATCCACGTGCATGGCAGCTTAAATTATCATTTTCCAGAGACGCTCATTGCATCTTTATGTACTATTGTAGTATAGATAATAGATATTGTCTTTATTGTGAAAATATAGCCTGATGACTGGAAACTGCTTTATACGGATCATGTCCTGAGGACGGGCAAAGTCGGCATAGGTGATCGCATTTGAGAAAATTCATATTCATGGCAGTCCTCGCGGCTGTGGTTGTGATGTCGCTCGGCTGCATCTCTTCCCCGGAGAAGACGGGCACCACCACGTCCTCTGAGAAGGAGATTAGCAATATCACTACCCTTCGAATTGGCTATCAGCCAAGCACTCATCAGATTGCCGAGATGGTGGCCAGTGCAAAGGGCTGGTGGGCAGAGGATTTGAAGCCCTTTGGGATTGTCAAAATAGAAGAGAAAGAGTTCCAGTCAGGACCGCCGGAGATGCAGGCAATGCTCGCCGGAGCGTTGGACATTGCCTATGTGGGAACAGCTCCGCCCATTACTGCCATATCTCAGGGATTGGACGCGAAGATCGTTGCGGCTGTAAACATCAATGGCTCCGATCTGGTTTTGAAGATGGATAAAGCCTACCGCAATCCTAAGTCTCTGGAGGGCTTGAGCCTTGGCACCTTCCCTGCCGGATCAATTCAGGATATAGTCTTGAAGAAGTGGCTGAAAGATAATGAGGTGGACATATCCAAGATCAAGATTCATGCCCTGGGACCGGGCGAAGCCGTAACGGCCATTGAGGCTGGAAAGGTCGATGGTGTATTCCTGCCCCATCCTTCACCCTCCAAGATCGAGCTGGACGGCAAGGACAGATCCGTGGTCAAATCGGGGGAGATGTGGCCGGATCATGCCTGCTGTAGTCTTCTCATCAGCGGAAAGCTGATAAGAGAGCAGCCAAAGCTAGTGGAGCAGATAATCAAGACCCATATGAAGGCCACGGATTATATCAATCTCAATCCAGAAGACGCTGCCAAGATATTCTCCCAGAAGACCAAACAGAATCTCACAGTGGCCAAGAATTCCATCCGAGACTGGGATGGAAAGTGGGTCAGCGATCCTGCTGTCCAGATCCCCTCAACAGTAGAGTACGCCAAGATCGATCGGCAACTGGGCTATATCAATAAGAGCCTCACCCAGGGCGATCTGTTTGATATCACCCTCTACGAGAAGGCAAGTGCCTGAAATTTAGGAATTGACCATGACCAAGACCAGAACGCTTAGAGATTTGGCAGGTGGACGCGGCGTTGAGGCCCTTTCCATACTGGGCCTGATCGCCGTCTGGCAGGTGGGAGCAGTGGCAGTGAATGATACATTGCTCCTCCCAAGCTTTTTCCAGGTTGTAGCGGCATTCTCTTTGGAGTGGCAGACGATACTGCGGCAGGATCTGCCAACCAGTCTGCTGCACTTTATCATAGGCATGGCCGGAGGGCTTCTCGTAGCGCTGCCGCTGGGCATGGGCATGGGCTGGTTCAGGTCTCTTGATCAAGTCTTGGATCCGATAGTGGAGATCTTCCGGCCCATACCGCCACTGGCATGGATTCCCTTCGCTATTGTCTGGTTTGGTCTAACGGATGAAGCAGCGGGCTTCATAATCTTCGTGGGAGCGGTCTTTCCCATCCTGATCAATACATATGTAGGCTTTCGCAGCCTGCCGCGTGTCTATGTGGAGTCGGCCAAGGTTTTGGGTGCCACGAAGGATATAGACCTGGTGAGGTATGTGGCCTTTCCCTATGCCCTGCCATCCATTGCCGGAGGAATTCGGATTGCCATGGGGATTGCCTGGATGTGCCTTGTGGCCGCCGAACAGTTCGGCGTCTCCACCAGTGGTTTGGGCTACAAGATCTGGTCTTATTATTATTTGCACCAGATGGACTATGTCCTGCTGTACATAGTCATGCTGGGGCTTTTGGGCCTTGTTATTGATAGGACATTTCGCTATATAGTGGAAGAGCGGTTGCTCAAGTGGCAGGTGGGCTTGACACAATAGCCACTTTACAATTTTCCACATTTTTTATTTGCACCATTGTATCGACTCCCGGCAATGCAAAGCATTAATATGTCCTTAGACATCTCCAATATTCAGTATTCCGTATTGCCGCTGTAACATC
>CABMDX010000282.1 GCA_902385025.1 uncultured archaeon
AAAGTGTTTTCGGACACGTGTTCATTTCCTTCCTTTCTCTCTACGCTTACTGCAAGCTTGAAGTGATGCTGAAAAAAGCCGAGCTAAATCGGAAGATGTCTCCTGGCCATCTGTTCTTGCAGTACAGCAAAGTGTATCATGTCAGGATTGGCGATCGAACTCTGATCTCTGAGCTCCCGAAGAAAGTTAGGGACTTGGATAGTAAGCTCGGATTGAGTTTATTCCCTACCACGTGACGAGTTAAGGATATAAAATTCAATCTGCTCGTATGTCTCCGATCTCTTTTTGCGATGCTTCTTTTATGCATGTGTATCGATATTTTGCATAGACTATTTCCTGGATTTGAGTAGATCATCTACCGTATCTTCATAATGCCTGATTTCGATATCCTGTTCTGCCAGTTTGTCAGCCACAAATTCCAGAAGTCTTCCCGGAGTTACTGGCTTTTCCAGATATCCATTTGCTCCCTGGTTGAGGGATTCAATGGCATTTTCTCGAGATGCAAAGCCTGTAACGATGATCTTTTTCATCTCCGGATTGAGCTGGTGAAACTCCCTGAGGAGAGCGGTTCCTTCCATATCCGGAAGCTTGATGTCTATCAGTGCCAGATTATAGAAATTATCACGTACCTTTTCCAGAGCTGCCTGGCCCGTCTCTGCAGTGCTCACTTGATATCCTTTTGACTCCAGAAGTATCTGGAAACCTTTTAGAATCACTTTATCATCGTCTATGACCAATATTCTTTTTCCTTCCATCGAAATTCTCCCAACTGTTCTTACTGACATCAATCCGATGCTGGACCGATTATGGTGCTCGTGCAGTTTTAAAGCAATGTGCCCATTTTTGAGATTATCTTGAGGTGAAATTGAGCGCTCATACGGGCACTTTAGCAGAGCGTTGATTGTAATGTCTAAATTAAATTCTGATGCATAAATGTGTTTCGGACGAAAAGGAGCTGTAACTGCAAAATTTCGTCGCCTCTCCAGAAATATCATTGAACTGTCTTCAACTGGACCTCAGTTTCGAAGGGCCATTATTTTTTTGTCCTTATCTTCTTTAAAATCAGCCAGCCCACACCTCCTGCACCGAAGAGAGTTCCCAGGACCCCAAGGGTATTTAGCAGCTTATCAAAATAATATTGCCAATCATTATTTGAGCTACCCAAAGATGCATTGCTTTTGGCCGGAGTTGCTATGAATTTTTTATTGCTGGCTGTCACATTTATCTCTCTTTCAAAGGCGATCTCCTCAGAATTTTGGTTCTTTTGATCCGGCAAAGATATATCAGAAATCGCTCTGAGAATCAGCTTATGTTTGCCGGGAATCTTCGGCGTAACACCCCATATCCAATCGCATGGCTGGTCAGGAACCAGCATCTGCCATTTGCAGCTAAGTGGCGTTATATTAAATTCATCCTTTCCTAGAGCTGTCAGTTCCAAGCTCATATTCGGGCTTACCTGAATCTTCTTGCCTTCAATTCCTTCATCCGTTCTGAGTTCGTAGGTTAGAGTAACGTTTCCCTGGGTATTGTTTATAGCTATAGAGGCTTTTACCTCATGAGCTTCATCAACAGTCATGTTCTCATCTGGCCGGAAGGTAATCAGACCCTCCCTGCGCCATTCAGACACTTTTCGGTCCAGTTCTGCCAGTGAATCATCATCTGAGGATGACTTTCCATGGCCGGATGAAGCGGATTTTGATATCGTCTTCGAAGAACCATCTGTTTCAACAATGCTGCCACGGATATTGTTATCCTGACTCTTGTCATCAATGCATATTGGATTCAAATTATTCAGAAGTTCGTTATCGTTTCCGGTATTTTTTTGGCTTGGATCAATATTTATACCATATGTGTTATTATTTGCCCGATTTCTCGAGAAGTTGTTATTGCGGGAGTTCGTGATCTTGATACCGTCACGCTCATTGTTGCTGGCATTGTTGGAGTTCAATGTTGTATTCTTTGAATTATATAGAACTATGCCGTAATAGTTGTTAGAAGCGCTGTTATCGGTTACATTGTTATAATTGGAGTTGATGATATCTATGCCGTGCATAATGTTGTAATTTGCCTGATTTGTTTTTATGGTGTTCTTGTTTGCCTCTTGAAGATAAATGCCGTACCAATTGCGGTTGAGCAGGTTGTCTCTGATGGTCGAGCCTTTGGTTCTGTAGAAATAGATCCCATAGTAACTGTTTTTGATGTCTTGTCCTTCTATTGTAACGTTGGTGCAATAAATGCAGTACACGGACCCTGCCATGGAAGATTTATTGATTGATAGGTTTGATGCTCCTACAAGGTAATATAATGGCTTTCCATCGAGTAGGTTGCTCCTATAGATGTAGCTAAAATACTCCGAAGGCACTCTGCCATCGATTCCGAAGTTATAGGTGTTTTCGGAAATCGTATTGTTTCTTAGCAATATCCATCTCGAATTTAAAAGGTAAATGCCAAAATTATTTTTTATCGCGCTGTTGGCTTTGAGACTGGTATTGCTGGAATTGTAGATCTCGATGCAAGAATTAAAATAAAATACATTATTCGAGATAAATTTGTTGCCGTGAGAGCTATCTTCAAACATGCCGAATGAATTGCTGCTATTTATCCTATTCGAGATAATTGAGTTATTGTCGCTGAAGTTGAGATATGAACCCCAATTGCTGACGCTTATATTATTGCCAGATATGCGGTTTCCTTCTGACATTCTGAGGTAGATGCCTACTAAGCTTCTGGAAATGATATTATCCTGCACCGAAGAATTATCGGTTTCATAAAGGTAAATTCCATAGCTACTATTTGTGACACTGATATTATTTATGGTGATGTTACTGCAGCCGATGCAATAGACCTGGCCCGCGTTCGAAGTCCGATCTATAATTCTATCGCGAGCTCTTACCAGGTAGTATATGGGTTTATCATTCATAATATTGCTTGTATCTATATCGTTGTCCAGATTCGTGACAGATGTCCCATCTGAGTCGAAATTGTAGGTGTTATTCCACAGATCGTTATCTCTCAGGGTGTTTTTTGCAGATTCATATATCCTTATTCCGTAATCGTTATCATGCGCCTTATTGGCAATGATGGTGTTATTTGGAGACATATACAGGAATATGCCATAATCATTGCCGCTCAAATTATTGCTTTGTATCTTTGAATTCGTGGTCCAAAAGAAGCAAATACCATTATTATTGCCTGACAGATTGAGGCCCTTAATGGTGATGTTGGTGCAGTTGAGACAATCGACTGAAGCTGGATCTATTGAAGAGTCGAGTATCATATCGGATTCATTTACCAGGAAATAAATGGACTTTCCGTTAGCGAGATTGGTGGTGTCTATTGCATTATTGAAATCTGAATAGACATCCCCGTTTGTCTCGAAGTTGATGTGGTTATTCTGCAAGATATTGGATCTCAGGACATTTTCGCCTGAAGAGTTCAGAGCGATGCCGTAATCAGAATTGTTGCTGGCCGAATTGCTCTCGAGAGTATTGCCCCTTGAGCTGCTGAGAAGAATTCCATTTTTATTTCCCATTGCTGCATTCCCAGTGATGAGATTGTTGTTTGACGAAGCCGTAGCTATGCCATTCTCAAAATTTCGGAATGCATTATTGCCATCTATCCGGTTATTATTGGAGTTTTCCAGATAAATTCCTGTCCAGGCATTATTGCCCAGGGCATTAGCTGATAATGTATTATTTCCAGACTCATAAAGGGCTGTTCCGTTAAGGAGGTTCTTGCTAATGTTATTGGATCTAATAGTATTGAAGCTAGATTCATGCAGCACCAGGCCATTGCTCTGCATGCTGCTGGCATTGTTGCCGAAAATAGTGTTATTATTGGACCTATCCAAATATACCCCGCTATAGCATTGGCGGATGCTATTGTTCTCTATTCTTGAATCACTGGTGTTGAATAGATCGATCCCACGGTAGCTCATTTCCATGTTGAGTCCAACTATCATGATATTCCTGCAGTTGATGCAGAAGACCATTGCTGCTCGTGAAGATTCGTCTATGACCTTGCCTGAGGAGTTGACCAGGTAATATATTGGCCTGCCATCCGCCAGATTACTCGTATCAATATCATTTATGCCACCTGCCCAAAAGTTGTACTCATTTTGTGCCATCGAGTTGTTTTTAAGGGTATTATTCATCGAGGCATTCATTGCTATGCCGTAGTTATGGCTTGAAGCCAGGTTGTCAATTAGCATATTGCTATTTGATGCATTCAAAATTATTCCACAATTGGCAATGTTGCTGCTCTTATTGCTGCTGCTGTTTGAATCCATGTGCGATCTGCTTTTGCGGTAATTGCCTTTAACAATGCTCCCCTTAAGAGTATTCTTGCTGGAGTTGCTGAGATATATGCCAAACCAGCTATTACTGGCATTATTGTGCAGGAATGTATTTCCTGTAGAATTTAATAGCTGTATGCCATCATACTCGCTCTGGCTTGCATCATTTGAGGTGAATGTATTATTCATGGCGGTTTCAAGGGCTATACCCTTGCCATTCTTTACTGCCCTGTTGCCTAGAACCAGATTCTCCATGGAATTTACGATCGTGATTCCAAAATAGTTTGTGGTTAATATATTGGACGTTATGTTATTTTGGCTACTGTTATTGAAAAGACCTATTCCTTTATTATTCCGGATATTTGTATTTCCCTTTAGCGTATTGTATCTGGCTCCTGAAAGGAGAATCCCTTCAAAGCTGCTATTGCTGACAGCATTGTCCGTTACCATATTGCCATTTGAATCCACTATTCCGATGCCCAATTGGTTTCCAGTCAAGCTGTTCTCTTCAATAAGATTGCCTTTGCTTTTTCTATTAATGTATATGCCAAGCAAATTGCTGTCATTTAATTCATTTTCTTTAATTATGTTGTTGCTGGAGTTGAAAAGCTCAATATTGGATCGGGAGCTGGCAGATATATTATTAGACATTATATTATTATCGTGGGAGCCGCTGATATAGACACCCTCATAGCAGTCCTTAATATCATTATCTGCAATCTTAATAGAGCTGGAGTTGAGCACTGTAATGCTTTGGTAGCTTCCAGATATCCGGTTCTTCTCCACCAGACATGCACTGCTATTGAAAAAATATATTCCAAATGTATTATTTATTAGGGTGAGCCCCCTCAATGTTATATTTGTACAATTTTGGCAATAGACTAGCGAAGCGTTTGACTCAGGGCCAATGATCCTGCCTGAAGCTCCAACTAAATAGTAGATCGCTTTTCCCCTCACCAGGTTGGTCGTATCGATGGAGTTGTCACCATATGCCTCAAAGTCATATTCATTTCTCTCCATGATGTTGTACTTCATGGTATTGTTGACTGATCCAAGCAAAGCTATGCCGCGAGAATTGTTTTTGGCTGCATTTGATCTTATATCATTATCTTTTGATTCCATAATATGAATACCAAAGCCGTGATTTGTGAATGCCTGGAGCGAATTAATGCTATTTCCAGAGGAGTTCAGAAGCTGGATCCCATCATCATGATTTTGGCTGACATTATTGGCGCTGATGGTATTGTCTTTGGAATGCAGGAGATTAATGCCATCAAAACCATTTCCGCAGACTTTATTGTTCTCAATTTTTATGATTTCCGATCTCAGGAGGTCAATTCCGTTTGCAGAATTGGCAGATATATTGTTGCCTGCCATTCTATTGCGGCTTGAATTTATTAGAATGATTCCGTTGTAATTACTGGATATGCGGCTCTGCTCTATGAGCGCCCCGGTTGTGTTGTATAAAAGGACCCCTGCCCAGTTGCCTTCAAGACTGAGATTCTTGAGAGTAATATTTATGCAATCGATGCAATAGACGGAGCTCACGTCTGCAGATGGGCCAACAAACAGATCGCGTTTGCCTATAAGATAAAAAATGGGCTTTCCATTGGCAGTATTATTGGATTCAATATTATTATTAAAATCATCAATTTTCAGGCTATAGACACCAAAGTTGTATTCATTGTCTGAAAGGGCATTTTGTCTCAGGCTGTTATTGCTTGAAGCGGATAGAGCCAATCCATAAGTGCTGTTTGTGACATTGTTGCCCGAAACAATATTGTTATCTGACTTGTTTAATAAAATTCCTTTAAGGCAACCATTTATATAATTATTCTCGATCGTGCATTTACTTGTATTTTCAAAATATATGCCTGTACTGCAATTTTTCAGGGATAAACCCCTCGCAGTTATATTAATGCAGTTTATGCAATATAATGTAGATACATTCGATCTTGAATCGAAAAGAAGATCTGATCTATTTAAAAGGTATCGGATGGATTTTCCATCTGCCAGGTTACTGGCATCGATATTGTTGTTTCCTTCCGCGGCAAAGTTATAATGGTTGTATGCGAGATAGTTTTTTGCGAGAGTGTTTTCCGAAGAGTGCTCTATGCTCAGGCCATATTGGTAATTTCCAATGGCACTATTATTGATTATAGTGTTTCTATCAGACCTAGTTATAAATATTCCATAGTTGTTCTTATTTGCCACATTGTCTGTGAGAGTGTTATTGCTCGAATTTGAAAGGACAATCCCCCAATAATTGCTCTTTGCGACGTTTCTTTCCAGGAAATTCTCGCTTGAATTCTCTGCCAGCAATCCAACCTGGTTATTTATTTCATAATTTTTTTCGATTGTGTTATTGGCAGAATCTCTCATCGCTAAGCCTTTCAGATTCGTACTTATGCTATTATTTAAGAGAATGTTGTCATAGGAAGACTCAAGAGAGATGCCTTCATGATTTCTGTCCACAATGCAATTGCGAAGGATGTTGCTGGAAGAGAGAAACGCTATGCCAGAACCCTTTTCGTCCGAATTTGTCGCATGCAGGCCATTGATTTCTATTCCATCCGCATTAAGGGTAATGGGAGTGCCGATACCACCAGCATCCACCACAGGCATGCCCTCACCTTTTAATGTCAGTTTTTTGGAGACGCCTATGCGCTCATAATACGTGCCGCTGTGGATGAGTATGGTGCTGCCGTCTTCGGCTGAATCAATAACCGACTGGATACTATCTCCAGGCCAGACTTCAGCCTCATCCGCAAGTACGGTTGTGATAAAAAAAAGCGCAATGATAAATCCATAGATTAGACAACTAAGACGACGCATATTGAACATGGGCCTCTCCCTCGACTACCACGACTCAGAGTTCAAATATATGTAGTTTTAGGAGGGATGTCTGATAGTTTATCTGCGATTGTCTCCTTCCAACAATCCATAGACTTTTCCATGCAATTATCGTAAAGCCCATCTGCCTGGCAGTAGCCTTTTGCCTGTGGCATAATTCGCAGGAGATAGATGCTCTGGCTGGGTCAATTGAGATCTCACTGCCCTCCCCAGAGCAAGCTACCGTGCTTTGGGCATGCACGTCGGTGCGCCTGGCGCGATTACTGCATGGTGGCGGACGCCGCAGCGGCATTACGAAGCATCATATGCTTTATTTTGCCTCTACACCAGAGGCCTTGGCTGCTTTTCCTCCGGCAGGACAGGCAGAGGCATGGTGTTGATCAGCAGTGGCAGCTCCACCTCTTTGGCCCGTTCCACCAGCAGCTCCTTGCTCCAAGGGGTTATGCCGAATAATGGCACTGCAGTTCCCACCTGGACCAGCGGCTTGACGAGATTGCGGATATGCAATGAAGCGCAACTGGTAACGATATCGGCCACAGCCAGCAGTCTCTTTGCATCTTCTTCACTTATGCCTGTCACATGCACGCCTATGATCATTATTCTGATATCTTTGCTATCCTCAAGAAGCCGAAGTTCCTCCGCGCTCCTGGCGTCGGCGACGGTGACGGCGATCTTTTTAAAGCCCTGCCGGGCCGCCCACTTCGCACCTCCCACTTGGTCTATCCTTGCGTCTTCTGGAGAGAGCACATGCCCTCCTCTGGCAGAAATGCCCTCCAAAACCTCACGGATTGGCTCCGTCATTTCCAGACCTGACATATACCCTCCCATGCCCTGAACGAGGTCTGGATTGGAGGTGACGACGGTTCCCGCACCATCACAGGCAGTGACTGCTGCATCGATTATGCCTGATCTTATGCCCGTCATCATGGACTCCGAGGCCCCAAAGCCCACAAAGATGCCCATCTCCAGCTTTCTGCGGGGTGAGAACATGCCGTGCTGCTCTATCCGAAACTTCATATTGGAGGTGGCAGCTTCGGGCGTAATTCTCTTAATGCCTCTGATCTTATCGAAAAGAGGACACCATTCAATTATAGGCTCGCCTGTCTCCACTACCTTCTCCTTATCCACAGTGACTCTGCATTTGCCCAGAAGCTCCATGATATGCATTCAATCCTCCAGTGCGAAGTAAACTCGCCGATTGGCCTTTCCTTTGTTCTCCGCCTTGACCATCTTAATCTTGCCGATCTCGTCGGTGTTTTTAACGTGAGTTCCGCCACAGGCCTGAATATCAATATCTTTGATGCTCACGACTCTGATCTTCTCTCTATCCGGGATCGCCATTGCCAGGCGAAAGAGATCAGGTATGGCCAGCGCCTCAGCTCTCAAAAGCACCCTTGTGGTAACGGGATGAGCCTCTGCCATCAGAATATTGGCCTTTTGCATATATTCTTCCATCCTGGCCTTGTCAAAGTTCTCCAGGCTGAAGTCCACGCGCGACCTGGCAAGGTCTATCTGGTTCCCGGTGATTTTGGCGCCGCTTTCCTGAAATATCACGGCGCTCAGGACATGGCAGGCGGTATGGCTGCGCATGAACCTGTAGCGCCGCTCCCAATCGATGGAAGCGCGGATTCTATTCCCTGGCTGCAGCCCCTCTTGATCAAGGACATGCTTTATTTCTTTGCCAGTTGATTCAACCGCCAATACCTTGAACTCCAAAGCTCCTTGCCAGATGGATCCAAGGTCGGATGGCTGGCCGCCCGATTGGGGATAAAATGCGGTACTGTCCAGGAATACGCATTTCCCGGATGCCATCTCCACGGATGATTCGAAGTCCTTTTGATAGCTATCTTCCAGATAAATGGCCCTCATATTTCTAGCGTGATCAAGCTAATCTTTGATCACTTATATATATGTTATCATTCGTTATGCGCCCTGGTGACCGCTTTGAATATAACAGCCGCCTCAGACCTGAAGGTTGAGCGCGATGAATTTGCATCCATACTGATGAAGGTTGGCCTCAAGAGGAATGTGGCCAAGGTTTTAACCTACCTGGCAGGGGTGGCGGAGGCGACATCCCGCGAGATAGAGATAGGCTCGGATCTTCGGCAGCCGGAAGTTAGCATCGCCATGAGAGAGATTCGAAAGCTGGACTGGATCGTAGAGCGGGATGAAAAGAATCCCGGAAAAGGGAGACCCTACCGAATCTACAAGCTAAACCGCAGCCTTCCTGAGATCGTTGATTATCTGGAAGGGGAGAAGGCAAAGGAATCGGAAAGGATTATGAGGCAGATCGAGAAGCTTAAGTCCCTAAAATCCAATTGATATTAAAAATAATAAATAATAATGCCTTAACCTGCCTCCTTTGAGGCAGCGTGCCTGTTTCTTTTCGCTTATCTTATTTTTGAAATCAAAAATATTTAGTACGTATTGCTTATTCAGAGACGCTCTTATCGGGAATTTCCATTCCGCCTCATTTACTTCATCTTTATCTAATCCTCTCTCACATGTTATCAAATTTATATTATTTTAATAAGTCTGCTGTATTCACTATGCAAAAATCTATATACTAATAGATTACTAGAATCAGGCTGAAAAAAAGTAGAGGGGGATGGATATGAAGTACATCATCGATGATGCCCTGGGCAGGGTGGAGGCCGAGAGCAGGATCAAGCCTTCCAGCATGATCCAGAGCGATGAAGAGCTGGTATCGGTTCTGGAAGAATTGACCACGGTCATCAGGGTAATTGGCTGCGGCGGTGGCGGCTCTAACACTATTGATCGTCTGGCAGAGTGCGGCATTCAGGGAGCAGAGCTTTATGCCGTCAATACTGATGCCCAGCATCTTCTGCATATCAATGCGGACAGGCGTTTTCTTATCGGCAGACGCACCACCAGGGGCCTTGGTGCCGGAAGTCTTCCCGCTATTGGCGAAGAGGCCGCGCAGGAGGATATCGATGAGATCCGTGCGGCAGTAGATGGGGCTGACATGGTCTTTGTCACCTGCGGCCTGGGTGGAGGAACAGGCACAGGTGCTTCGCCGGTGGTAGCAGAGGCTGCAAAGGAGGCAGGCGCTCTTACCATTGCCATCGTTACCATTCCCTTCAGCGCTGAGGGGCGCATCAGGATGCAAAATGCAGAGGCAGGCTTAAAGAGGCTGAGAGAGGTCTCCGACACAGTCATCGTTGTGCCCAATGACCGGCTTCTGGATGTGGTGCCAAATCTTCCTCTACAGGCGGCCTTCAAGGTGGCAGATGAGGTTTTGATGCGCTCGGTCAAGGGCATCACTGAGCTCATTACCCGGCCCGGTCTCATCAACCTGGACTTTGCCGATGTCAGGACGGTCATGACCAATGGCGGTGTGGCCATGATAGGCATGGGCGAGGCGGATGGCGAGGAAAAGGCACGGGATTCGGTTGTGAAGGCTCTGAGAAGTCCACTTCTGGATGTGGATGTATCGGGAGCGACTTCGGCTCTGGTGAATGTGGTGGGCGGACCGGATATGACCATCACCGATGCAGAGACCGTGGTGGATGAGGTCTATCAGAAGATAAATCCCGATGCCCGTATCATTTGGGGCGCGCAGATCGACCAAAATCTGGAGCATACTCTCAGGACCATGCTTGTGGTGACGGGTGTATCCTCCCCGCAGATCCTGGGAAAGGAGCTGGGAAAACGTGTTACCTCCAGACACGGCATCGACTTCCTTTCCCGCAGGGCGCGCTACTAAAAATCCAGCACATCCCCTTCAATATTGTCAGGCATAGCGGAATTTGCGCATCCCTCCCCCTGACATCGAAATATTTTAATTCCGGTACCATTTATTTTTCAGATAAGAGCGAAGGCGCTGCGCTTCATGGTAAATCCTGGCGCAGGCTGCTGTCTCTCTTTTCCTGATTGGATTTCTGACCTCTCTTGCATAACTATGCGGCTTCTTCCCGTGCTAGCATGCGCCATGTCAATCGATATAAATATAAGCCCCTCCATCGAATTATATTCGTTTATTCCTGGATGTGATGGCAATTCTGACTGAGAAGGTTAGCGGGGAGCTGGAGATGCTGCAGCGGCATCTGATAGTCCTCAAGTATGTGGCCGAGAACGAGCCCATCGGCATCCTCAAGCTGGCTGAAGAGACCAAGATCCCCAGCCATAAGGTGCGCTATTCTCTGCGGGTCCTGGAGCAGGAGGGATTGATCAAAGCCTCGGCTCCCGGTGCCGTGACCACCGATCAAACCCGTTCTTTTTGTAGCGAGCTGGACTCCATGATTGAAGATCTGGCAAGGCGTGCAGAGGATCTGAAAAAGATCAAAATCACGAGGTAAATGCTCTACAGCCAGGTTGCCCGCGCTTTGCAGGAAGTCTCCTCGGTCTCACGCGACCGAAAGGTGGAGATATGCGCCGCTCTTCTCAAGGGCCTGGAGCCCAGGATGCTCTGTCCGGTGGTGCGGCTCTTGACGGGCGAGCTGTGGCCGCCCTGGGAGGAGCGGGAGATGGGTGTAGGCCCGGAGGCCTTGATGGCAGCACTATCCGAGGTCTCTCCAGAGAACGTTTCTGTGCAAAGAGAGTCGCTTGGTGAGATGGGGCTGGTGGCCGAGGCGGCGCTGCAGAAAAAAGGGCAGCATTCGCTCTTCAGAGAGCCTTTGCAGGCCCTGGCAGTCTACGAAAGGCTGAGGCGCGTCTCAGAGATCCGTGGTCCCGACTCAGAGCACCGAAAGAATGCCCTATTAAGGGGCCTTTTCCTGGAGGCTGAGCCACTGGAGGCCAAATATATTGCCCGCACAGCGCTGCGCAATATGCTTGCCGGCCTGGGAGCGCGGACCATGGTCTTGATAATTGCCCTTGTCTCTGGCCGTAATCCTTTGGAGTTGCAAAGGGCCTATAATCTTATGCCTGACGCGGGATTGCTCGCCTCTGCAACGCTCGCTCAAGGGAAAGAGAAAGTGGCCATAGAACCGCTAAGACCCATTAAGCCTATGGTCATAAGATCGGGCGGCCCTGAGGATGTTATGCTTCCGGGAGCTTTTCTGCCCGTATATTCCGGCTTGAAGGTTCAGGTTCATAAAACGGATAACGCTGCACGCATCTTTACCTCACAACTGCATAATATCGCTCCCGTCCTGAACGGTCTGGCATTGAAGCTCTGTGAAATCGAGGCTGATTTTATCGTGGATGCCTATCTCATTGGCTTTCAAGAGGACCGGATCTGCAGTCAGGCGGAGATGCTGCGCTATATCAACCGTCGCCGCCTCTCCCGCCGCCGCAGCATAACGCCGGCTCTGCAGGCATACGATCTCATCTACCTGGATGGAGAAGACGTGACGCGCCTCCCTTACACTGAGAGGAGAGACAGACTTGTAGCCGCATTGGGTGAGCCTGTTGTCATGCCCTTCAGCGGCATTTCTTCTGTCCCGGAGGAGCGTCTCTCCGACCGGAATATGCTTCAGCAGCATCTCGAAAGGGCGAAGAGGGCTGAGGCCAAGGGCCTCCTGGCACGCGATCCCGGCGAGGCTTACCTGCCTGGCAATAGCTCCGATCGGGATTTCCTGATAGGTGCAAAGGAAACAATTGCAGTGATGATCGTGAGAGCTGAGTATGGTCGCGGCATAAAGAAGGGGCTTTTGTCGAGATACTGCGTGGCCGTGCGCCATGACGGCGAGATGGTGAGCGTTGGCTGTTTCGGTGGCCTTACGTATAAGGAGGCAGGGCTGCTGAGCGATCATCTGAAAGCCCTGGCAATGGAGAACGATGAACTGGGTGTGGTTGTGACTCCCAGCATCCTGCTGAATCTGTCGATTTCCGGTGTGCGCAAAGTTCGGGATGGATATGTCATCCTCCGGCCAAGGATTGAGGAAATTCGATTTGATGCGACTGCAGAGGAGGCAGATGAGCTGGTGCGGCTGGAGAGAATCTATCTGAGATGATCCTGAGACCCTTTGATCCCTGGAAGAGCTCTTTATGCACATGCCCGGCCAAGATGAGCCTGAATCCCTACACAGGATGTCCGCATGGTTGCCTTTATTGCTATGCTTCCTCCTATATTCCCCGTTTTTGGGATTGCCGTCCCAAGGCCAATCTCTTGAGGCTTCTGTCGAGGGAGATTTCCGGGGTTACGCCTGGAACACTGGTGGCGCTCTCCAATAGCTCAGATCCCTATCCTCCTCTGGAAAAGGAGCTGAGGCTCTGCAGAGGCTGTTTGCAGATTTTGAAGGCGAGGGGGTGCCGCGTCCAGGTGGTGACGAAATCCGATCTTGTGCTCGATGATGCATTGCTCCTCGCAAGCATGTCGGCAACAGTTGCAATTACGCTCACATCCCTGAAGGACGCGGTTTGCCGCAAGCTGGAGCCAGGGGCGGCTTCGCCCCAAAGGCGGCTATTGGCATTAAGTCAACTGGCAAGAGGGGGTGTTTTGGTCTCTGCCCGCATTG